>JAQBQJ010000381.1 GCA_028287065.1 Labilithrix sp.
ACCAGGTGACCCGCGGGACACGTGCGAGCTGTCCCGGACCTGTCCCGGAGGGCTTAGAAGGTAGTTCCGACGGGTGGATTCGAACCACCGTAAGAGGAATCAAAATCCTCTGTCCTGCCATTAGACGACGCCGGAAAGAATCGGCTCAACCTACCGCACGGATGCGCGGTCGCCAAGTCGTCGAGCTACGGCGGGGTCACGTACGCCACGACCAGGCGTGTCAGCTCGTCGGCGAGCTCCGGCGTCTTGTATTTGGGGCGATCGACCACTGCGCTCTGCACGACCGACAGCACCACGCGGACCAGCAAGAACGCCGACAGGTCCGGATCGCGCAGCTCGATCTTCGCGGCCCGCATCCCGTCCGCCAGGACCGCCTCGAGGCGCTCCTCGAAGCCGAGCATCTCCTTCCTCGCGCTCGTCCGCAGCACCTGCTCGATCAACACGCGATGGAGCGCAGGGTTGATGCCCTCCGCGCGCAGCAGCTCACCGATGAGGTCTCTCACGACCACGGTGAACGTCGCCGGCGTGGCCGTCGAGAGCCGCGCGCCGACGAGCTCGACGAGCCCGTCGCGGTATCTCCGCAGGAGCTCGACCGCGATCGCGTCCTTGCTCGGGAAATACTGGTACAGCGAGCCCACGCTGACGCCCGCCGCCGTCGCGATTCGATTCGTCGTCGCCTTCGCGTACCCCTCCTTCACGAAGACGCGAGTCGCCGCCTCGAGGAGCGTCGCGACCATCGCCTGGGACCGCTCTTGCTGCGGTTTTTTGCGGGGAATCGCGCGTCGCGTGGCCTTCGGCATGCCCCATCAGAACGCGAGTAGCGAACGCGAGCAATACCTCGCATTCTGTGGGCTGAAAGGACCGACGCCGATGCCGCTGATGAAGCTGAACTCCGAGTGGACCGACTTGATGCACAAGTACGAGGACGACCATCAGGATCCTCGCAATCAAGCCTGCCACAAGGTCGGGATCCCGCTCATCGCCGCGAGCCTTCCCGTCGGCGCCACCATCGTCGGCCTCCCGCTCGCCGCGGCGATGTTCACGACGGGCTGGGCGTTCCAGTTCGTCGGTCACGCGTTCGAGGGCAAGAAGCCCTCGTTCGTGAGCGACAAGCGGAACCTCGCGATCGGGCTGCTCTGGTGGCTCAAGAAGTCGGGCGTCTCGATCCAGCTCGAAGAACGCGTCGCCTGAACGCGTAGCTACGCGCGTGGGCGCGGGCCACAGCCGTACTGCATCCGCAGATCCTGCACGGTGAGATGGAGCTGCGCTTCGAGCAGCTCGTAGCCGTGCGTGGGATCGAGATGGAGCACGGTCGCTCCGACGGCGGCCGCGCGATCTTCGATCATGTCGAGATCGGCGGAGCGCATCGCAGCGGGAACGACGACGAGCCGCGGCAGCAGCACGGCGATCCGCTCGCACGCCGCATGGACGTGCGCGACGCGATACACCGTGAGACCGCCCGGGGCCAGGTACTCGTGGCAGAGCGTGAGCATCTCGTCGGTGAGACCGACGACGATCGCGCTGGGCTCGATGAACAGCTCGGTGGTCGTATCCATCGCTCAGCCCTCCGTCCGACGGCGCCGCGACGCGACCAAGATCGCTGCGGCGACGAACAGGCCGAGCGCCGTCGACCATCCGTCCGACGAACGCGCTGCGAAGCTGCAGCCTCCGTCGTCTCCGCCGGATGACGACGCGCCGTCCGTCGTGCCGCCTGCGTCGGGCGTGACGGTCGGGTTGTTCGGCGAGGGCTTGGTGCCGACGCCGGAGTCGACGCCGGTACCGGAATCGGACTTCGTCGAGCTGTCGGCGCCTGCATCGGCGGGAGGCATGACGCCGGTGTTGTTGTTCTTGGGGGCCGGATCGACGGCCGTGAAGTCCGCCGCGCAGTTGTTGCCGTCGTCCGTCGCCTCGAGGATCGCCGGATTGCCCGACGCGATCGACCGGCGCGCGGCCTTGTTCGCGGTGAGAGCCGCGAACGGCGCGACCGCGGTGTCGGCCGCGGTGACGTTGAAGGTGCCCCAGGTGAAGCAGTCGAGCGCCTCGAAGCACACGGCGCCGCCGGCCTGATCGAGGTTCGCGGGAAGCACGAAGTCCGGCGCGACGCCGAAGGCGGTCGACACGGCCGACGTGCCGACGAGGATGTAGGCCTGGTCGCTGCCGTTCGCGACGTTGCCGGCGAACGTCACCTTGCTCGCGGCGATCTCGACGCCCGTGGCGTCGTAGACGTGGAGGATGTGATCGCCGACGAAGTTCTGTCCCGACGAGTACATCTGGAGCTGCACGTAGCTCGCGTTGGGCGCTGCGGTGGAGCCTGCGAATACCTCGACCACCTTCATCAGGTGATACGAGGCCGACGCCTTCGCGCTCACGAGCATCACGAACGCGGCGGCAATCAAGGACAAGGCTCTACGCATGGTGCTGACCTCCCAAAAGAGGCGCGCAGCATAGCGGATGAGCTGCCGCAGCGCCTCAGCTGACTGTGACCGGCGGTCAACGACGGCGTAGTGACCGGATGTTGCCGCTCAAGGAACGAACCACGTCGTGCCCACGGTCACGAGGCTGCCGCTGAACTCGGAGACCGTCGCACGGCCGATCGCGTCTCCGATGCACGTTGCAGCTTCCGCCGACATGCCCGTCGGCTCGTCGATCACGACCTTCGAGATGTCGCCGGACGGATTGATCGTCGCCTTCGCATGCCCGTAGCCGCGCGGTGCGCCTGCTTCCCGGCACTTGGCGAGATCGACCTGCGAGAGCGCGATGCGCGCCGATTTCGCGTCGAACGGCGGGGGCGGCGGAGGAAGAAGAGGAGGAGGGGGCGCGGGCGCAGCGGCAGGAGCCTGGTTCACGAGGTAGATGCGCTGGTAGATCGGCGCCTCGTCGCGCTCGCGCTCCCGTTCGAGGGCGCGCTCGTACTCCGCGTGCTCGTTGGCGGCAGTCACGACCGCGCCTGCGACGATCGCCGTCGCGAAGAGCGCACCGTCCGCACCGGATTTCCCGTAGCAGCCAGAGGCGAGCACCGCGGCGAGAGGGAGCAGAGCGACGTTGGCGTACTTCATTGCGTCGAAGCGCATCCACGGAACGTGCCATCGGCGGTCGCCGCGCGGAGTATCCTCGGACGCGATGACGCCGACCGAGCTGAGAGGCGGCCGGTACGTCCTCATGAAGACGCTCGGCGAGGGGAGCCAGGGCGAGACCTTCGAGGCCGTCGACAAGCGCGAGGGACGCCTCGTCGCGATCAAGCGCTTTCGTGTCGGCAAGGCGAAGGCATGGAAGGACGTCGAGCTGGCCGAGCGCGAGGCGACCACGCTCGCATCGCTCGAGCACGATCTCCTGCCTCGCTACGTCGAGCACTTCGAGGAGGACGGCGCGCTCGTCCTCGTGATGGAGCGCATCGAAGGCGAGAGCCTCGCGGAGCTGCGAAAGACGAATTTCCGAGGCAGCGTCGCGGACGTCGAGCGGCTGCTCGCCGATGCCTCGCGCGCGCTCTCGTACCTGCACGGCCGCGCGCCTCCGGTGATCCATCGTGACCTCAAGCCCGCGAACGTCATCCGCCGTCCCGACGGATCGTTCGCGTTCGTCGACTTCGGCGCCGTGCGCGATCGACTGAAGCTCGCGGGCGGCAGCACGATCGTCGGCACGTTCGGATACATGGCGCCCGAGCAGTTCCAGGGTCGAGCGTCGGCGGCATCGGACGTGTACGGCATCGGCGCGACCGCGCTCACGATGCTCACCGGCTGCGAGCCCGAGGACCTGCCGCACAAGGGCCTCGCGATCGACGTGGCGAAGGCCGTGCCCTCGTCGACGCCCGCGTCGCTCGTCCGCACGCTCGAGGCGATGCTCGATCCGGATCCGGACACGCGCGCAGCGTCGGTCGCGGAGGCGATGGCGCGTGGAGGCAAGCCGCTCCGCGAATCGCGCGTGCCTCCCCCCGCACCGCGGGGCGACCGACGTGCGGAGCACCGACAACGAAAAGCCGAGCGCAGAGCAGAGCGCAAATCGCGACGCGCGCGGAGGGCGCAGCGCCGAGGAGGTGCGCCGTTCGGACTGCGTGTCGTCGCATGGCTCGGGCTGCTCGTCGCGCGTCTTGCCGTTTGGCTCGCGGTCGGGCTCGTCGTTCCGTTGCTCCTCACGCTGCTGTCGTTCGTGTTCGGCAGCGCGCTCCGACGAGCCGCGGGCGCCTGTCATCGTGCGGCGAACCGCGCGGCCGCATCGATGGTGCGCTCCTCGCAGCGGGTCGCCGGCGAGGACGACGAGCTCGACGCCGAGGGCGCCGAGCCCGCGACGCGCGTGCGCGTCGGGGATCGCGACGACATCCTCCGCAGCGTCCGTGCCGTCACTCCCGAAGAAGCGCAGCGCGAGGCGATCCGCGTCGCCGAGCTGCGCGGCGAGGAGGACGCCGAGGCGTGGGCCGCGAGGAAGGCCGCCGAAGAGGCCGATCGCTGGGAGCCGCCCGAGGCGTGGGCGGAGCGAGAGCGCGAAGAGGAGAAGGCCCGCCGCGCGAAGCGTCGCTCGTGACGCTCGAGCTCGAGCTCGCCGCGTGGCGCAAGGTCACACGGTAGGGCGACGCGGGCGCGGCAGAGGCGCCGCCGCGCTGACCGCGCTACCATCGTCGTCCTTGAGCCGAGAACGAAAGCGAACGCTGCTGGCGAGCCTCGTCGCGCACGTCGAGACGGAGATCGCGACGATGCGGAAGGCCGCATACGACGCGGCCGCGGCGGCGACGCACGCCGAGGCGAAGCCGGAGAACGACAAGGACACGCGCGCGCTCGAAGCGTCGTATCTCGCGGCGGGCCAGGCCGAGCGCGTGCGCGAGCTCGAGACGGCCCTCAAGCTGCTGGTCGGCCTCGAGCTCCGCGACATCGGAGCGGCGACGCCGATCTGCGCATCGGCGATCATCACGCTCGAGGACGACGACGGCGCGCGCACGATGTTCTTCATGTCTCCGCACGGTGGTGGCGTGCGCCTCGATCTCGAAGGAACGAGCGTGCAGGTCGTGACGCCGCAATCGCCCCTCGGCAAGGCGCTCCTGGGCCGGCTTCACGGCGACGTCATCGAGCTACGCGGGAAATCCGGCGTCCGCGAGATGACGATCGTCGACGTCTATTGAGATCGAGGAGCGTCGCTGGCGGTTCCATGGCCGCGCGCTAGAACATGCCTCGAGCGAATGCGGGAAGGGGTCTGCACGTGGAAGGCAGCGTTCGCGCTGATCGCGCTCGCCGCGGTAACGGCCTGTTCGTCGTCCGGCGGAGGTGGCGAAGCTCCCGTCGCGCAAGAGCCTTCGCAGCCGCCTGCCGTCACGTGTGAGCCGGGCGAGGCATCGGTCTCGGGTGCGTGCGTGGCCGCGGGTCTCGTCGCGTGTCCGGCCGGCATGGCCGGGGCCGACGGCGCGTGCAAGCCGACGTTCCCGGCCACGTGCAAGGCTGGAACGGCGAAGCTCCTCGGCGAGACGGCGTGCGTTCCGATCGGCCACACGACCTGCGCGGCGGGCACTGCCGCCGATGCGTCGGGCTGGGGATGCACGGCGACGATCGCGGCCTCGTGCACGGGGGCGACGCGCGCGACGCCGAACGGCGCATGCGTAGCGGTCGGGACGTGCCCGTCCGCGTTGCCGGCAGGAACGGTGCGGTTCGTCGACGACGACTTCACCGCAGGACAGATCGACGCGACCCACTTCGCGACGCTCGGCGCTGCGCTCGCGGGCGCCCCGGCCGGCACCGTGCTGTCGGTCGCCGCGGGGACGTATCACGAGTCGGTCGTCGCGCCGGCCGGCGTCGCGATCGTCGGCGCGTGCACGGGCGACGTCGTCATCGAGCCCGCGGCCTTTGCCACGTCGCCGGCGGTCTCGGCGTCGTCCGGGAGCGTCACGCTGCGTGGCCTCACGTTGCGCGGCGCGCCGGTCGGCCTCTCGATCAACGGCGCGCTGGTGACCGCGGACGCGCTCGTCGTCGAGCAGTCGCGCGGCATTGGCATTGCGATCCAGTCCGGATCGCTCTCGCTGAAGAGCTCCGTCGTTCGGAGCACGTCGAAGCGCGCGGGGGCGGACGACGGCGTCGGCCTGTTCGCGCTCGCAGGGACGACGACGCTCGACGACGTGACCATCGACGGCAGCGCAGGCACCGGCATCTCCGCGTGGCACACCGCGAAGGTCACCGCACACGGCGTCACGATCGCGCGCACGACCGCCGATGCCGGTGGCAACTACGGCTGGGGCATCGACATCGAGTCGGGCGGAAGCTTCGACGGAACGCGCGTCGTCGTCGCGGGCGCATCGTTCGCGGGCGCGGCTGCGACGGACAAGGGCTCGCACCTCGCGCTGACCGACTCGATCGTGACCGACGTCGCGGCCGGCACGGCGGGCTCGGGCGGGCTCGAGCTCGGCGCCGGCGCCGCCGCGACGCAGAGCGCGCATGTCGAGCTGCATCACGTTTCGATCGCAAAAACAGCCGGATCGTCGGTGTTCGCCGCAGGCGTCTCGACGACGCTCGCCGCCGACGGCGTGACGGCGCGCGACGGCGGCGGAGCGACGGCCGCGCTCGGCGGCCTCTATGCGAGCGGCGCGAAGGTCACGCTCGCGTCGACGGTCATCGTCGGCGCGGTGCACAACGGCCTGCAGTCCCTCGACTCCGCGACGGTCACCGTCGACGGCGTCCTCGTGCGTGACACGAAGACCAACGCCGACACGAGCTCGGGCATCGGCGCGCTCACGTCGAGGAAGGGAAAGCTCGAAGGAAAGCGCCTCACGCTCGAGCGCAACGCGACGGCGCAGCTCGCGGCGATCGAGGGCTCGTTCATGACGCTGTCCGCGGTCGCGGCACTCGAGGCGCGAGGCGGCGCCACCGACACCTTCACCGGGACGGGCATAGGCCTCATCGCCGACGATGCGTCGAAGGTCTCGCTCACGACCGCGTACCTCGGACAGAACAAGCTCCTCGGCGTGTCGCTGCGGCGTACGTCCTCGCTCGAGGCGACGGGCCTCGTCGTCGACGGCGTCGAGCTCATCGCGAGCGGCGCCGGCGGCTACGGCGTCCTCGTGCTCGAGGGCGCGTCGGCGACGCTGAGCGACTTCGCGATCCGCGGCGCGCGCGGCGCATCGCTCGTCATCGGCGAGGCAGGCACGCACGCGACGCTGTCGCGCGGGACGCTCCGCGATCCCGCCCTCGACGAGAACCCCGGCGTGGCGCGCGGCGTGTCCGTGCAGGCCGGCGCCGTCGCGACGCTCGACCGCGTGCGCATGCAAGGCATGACGGCGACGGCGATGTACCTCAGCAGGGCCTCGAGCGCGTCGCTCGTATCGTGCGTGGTGGACGGCGTCGTGCCCGACCTCGCGGGCAAGTTCGGCGACGCGATCGAGGTCGTGGACGATTCGGTCCTGCGCCTCGATCACACGGTCGTCCGCAACGCGAAGGGCGCCGCGCTCGTCTTTGCTGGGGGCAGGGGCGCGATCAGCGACTCGCTCATCGAGATGAATTCGGTCGGGATCCACGCCCAGGACGGCTCGGAGCTGTCCGAGGCGGACGTCGCGCCCGCCGAGCCCGAGGCCGACGCCGTCGTCATCGCCAAGTCCACGCGGTTCCAGGACAATGCGACGAAGATCGGGCAGGGCGTCCTCCCGCTCCCGCAACCGCTCGCGGCCGAGTAGCAACGCCGCTGCGGCGCCGGGGATCAGGGCCAAGTCTCCGGAATCCCGACGACTTCTGCGGCTGCGGCGTCCGGTCGGCGAATGCTTGACCTTTGGCCTGAATGGGCGCACAAGGGGCCCACGATGTTCGGTCAAGCTATCGCCCGGTTGCTCCGTCGGCTGCGTCAGTCCCGGCGCGGGCACCGCATGCCCGCCCTGATCCTTGCCGGCTGCTGAGCCTCGCTCAGAGGCGTTTCGCGTTCGGATAGAGCGCGAACGCGTTCCGTAGGCGCTGCGCCGTACGCTCGTCGACCGTCGACGAGATCACGAGCGCCGGCTCGCCGTCTCGCTTCACCGCGTGAACGGTGCCGTCCTGCACGTGCCGGACGATGTCGCGGAGGTCGCCGAGGAAGCTCGGTGGCACCTTCCCGCGCACGACCGTGACACGTCCGCCGCGGATGGCGATGCGGAAGATCTCGTTCCTTCGCGTGGCGACCCACAAGAGGAGGAGGATCAGGCCGAGGACGCTCGCGGCGTAGAACGCGTCCATCAGCGCGGCTCGACGCTCCTCGCGAGCGTCGCGAGGTGCTCTTCGTAGTCGGTGACGTGCGCGAACCCGAGCGACGCGTAGAGCGCAACGGCGGCGTGGTTGTCGGTGGCGACGTTCAGCCCGATCGGGTCGGCATGCGCGAGTGACTTGCACGCTGCAGCGATCGCGATGCGCGCGAGGCCTCGTCCGCGATGCGCCGGTGCCGTCGCGATGTTGCCGAGCGCAGCTACCCGGTGACGTCGCGACACGACGTGGACGCCGGCCACGCTCGCGAGCGTCCCGTCGCGGCGAACGCCGAAGTACGCGCGAGTCTCGAGCATCCTCGCGTCGAACCAGTTGCCCGGGTACGCGTGCGCGTAGAGCGCGGCGAGCTCCTCTTCGTCCGCCGGTCCGAGCTCGACGGCTTCGCTCGTATCGACGGCGTCGATGCGTGCACGCGCGCCGAGCACCATGCGCGCGTGCGTGCCGTGCGGCTCGAGCGCGAACGAGCGCGCGAGCACGTCGGACGCTCCGGGGACGAGATGCGTGTAGAAGCGCGACGGCAGGACCGGCGTGAGCGCATCGAGCAGTGCGCGGGCGGCTCCGAGATCGGTGCCCCGTCCCATGACGACGAGCACCGGGAGCGCAGTCGCGGCGTAGAGGAGCGCGATCGCGTCGAGGCGATCGTGCTCGGCATCGGCGGGCGCGAGGCCGTACCAGGTCGTCGACGGCCAGAAGAAGTCGTCGAGATCGCCGAGCTCGTACAGATGCACCGCGGCGTCGCGACGGAGCCAGCGCTCGATCGCGTCCCGATCGCGGAGCGCGACGAGCGGCATGGCCCGCATCCTAGCCGATCCGTCGAGGGCGCCATTTTCGGTGGACCTGGATCGCCGGATCCACAGATCTCCCCCTGAATCCGGCGACTTGGCCGGTAAGTCCGCGTCACGTGGTCAAATGTAGGACGGTGCGTGCCTTGCACCTACCTGGCGTCGCCGAAGGAGAGGTACGTCCATGGCCGGAGGTCACACGTGGAGACGGATGCGTTGGGTGGGTCGCGCGGCGGTCGCTGCGTCGATCGCTCTGCTCGCCGGCTGCTCGTCCGGTGGTGACGACTCCGCGGCCGGCGACGAGGACGACCTCACCAGCCTGACCGCGCGCCAGCGGATCCTCACGTTCGACGGCGTCGTGTACGTCCATCCCGGCGCGAACGACGACGACATCCTCGCGGCGACGCGCAAGCAGACGCAGACCGCGTTCGGCGCGTTGCTGGCTTCGAAGGTCTCGGTGCGCACGCGCGAGGTGCAGAACGTCGACCTGAAGAGCATCAAGAAGCGCGACGTGCTCGTCGTGGATCCCGCGGCGCCCGCGAACACCCCGCCGACGGCGATGATCGAGGTGAAGTACTCGTACAGCGACGAGGCCGTGATCCCCGTCGAGCTGTCGCGTCATACGTCGCTCTCGCTCGCGCTGCTCGCGCAGGGCGCGGACGTCGACTGGCAGAAGATCGTCCCCGACTGCACGAAGAACGACAAGGAAGCGAAGGACGACGCCGAGGGAGGCCTGCTCTGGTACGACTTCGACCCGACGCGCAGCACGTGTCGCAAGGCGATCGATCGCGAGCAACGAACGATCGACGCCGACACGGAGAAGCTCGCCGACAAGAAGAAGATGGTCTCGAAGTCGCGCGCTTCGCGGCTCTTCCTGCCGACGGCGATGCGTCTCGGACGTGCCGCGACGGCGACGAACGCGACGTACCCCGAGTACGACAAGTTGTTCGGCGGAGGCACGGACCCGAACGCGCTGACCGTGGTGCTCGTGACCGGACGGCTCGCGCACGAGCGCGTCGAGGCGGTGAAGGACGACGGCTACTTCGAGTGGATGGATACGCTCGGCGTGATCTTCGCGAAGCATCCGGAGATGCAGCTCACGAAGATCGAGCCGGCGGAGACGCTCGGGTCGGCGATGGTGGGCGGCCACAAGGTCGACGGGCTCACGTTCCAGCAATTCATCCAGTGGACCGTGTACGGCACCGGCTATCCCGCGGGTCTGTCTGCAGCGGAGAAGAAGGAGCTCACGCAGAAGATCGCGAACAAGCTCGACAATCACTGGGTCACCTTCGAGAAGAAGGTGCAGGTCGCGATGGGCGACGGCGCCCCGAAGGACTTCACGCTGCGGATCGAGACGCTGTTCGGCGCCGACGAGGATCCGGAGCCGCATCGTCGCGCCGTGAAGCGCGGCGACGTGGTCGTCTACAACGGGCACTCGTACATCGGTTACGGCCCGCTCGATCCCGACAACTTCCGTCCGACGAGCTTTCCGTCGACGTACCAGCTGTTCTTCTTCGATAGCTGCGTCTCGTACAACTACTACGAGAAGGACTTCTTCACGCTGAAGCCGGGCGGCTCGAAGGTGCTCGACATCATCACGAACGGGCTCGAGGCGCCCGAGTACCAGAGCGGCGAGATGCAGGGGAACCTGATCGCGAGGCTCTTCGACGGCTCGATGCCGAGCTACCAGACGCTGCTCCAATCGGCGAAGGCAACGGACTCGCTGCGCGTCGTCGACGGCGAGATCGACAACACGTATCGCCCTGCGCGAACGACCATCCGCGTGACGCCTCGGTGAGGGCGACCGCTCTCGGGACGTGTGTGGCGCTGGCGGCGCTCGGCCTCGCGGCGGGCGCGTGCGGCGATCGTGCGCTCGTGAGCGAGCGCTCGTCGCGCGTGGAGGCGCCCATCCAGGGCGGCGTGAGCGACGCCGCAAACAAGTTCGCGGTGGCGGTGGTCGACGACGCCGACGACGTGTGCTCGGGCACGCTGATCGCGCCGAACCTCGTGCTCACGGCGAGGCATTGCGTGGCGAACGACACGGGCGGCGCTTCGGTCGATTGCGCGAAGGACGTGTTCTTGCCGCCGGTAGCGGCGTCGACGCTGCGCGTGTCGTTCGACGCGGTGGCGACGTATGCGACGGCGACCCATCAGGCGACGAAGGTGATCGTGCCGGCGGACACGGCGTTCTGTGGGAACGACGTGGCGCTCCTGGTCCTCGACAAGGTGGTGCCTGCGTCGCTCGCGACGCCGGCGACGCCGGGCATCGATCCGCCGCTCACCGATCGCGCGAAGTACGGCATGACGCTGACGGCGATCGGCTACGGGATCTCCGCGCCGAGCGCGAGCGACGAGGGCACGCGCCGGAAGCGAACGGGCGTGACGATCGCGTGCATCCCCGGCGACAAGCTCCTGGACTGCGACCCCACCGACTACGGCATGACGAAGACCGAGCTCGCAGCGGGCGACGGCCTGTGCGACGGCGACTCGGGCTCGGGCGCGTACGAGCCGAAGTCGCTGGCGGCGGGAGCGCCGATCGTCATCGGCGTGCTGTCGCGCGCAGGCGAGACGCAGGGCAAGTGCACCGACGCGGTGTATGCGAGGACGGACTCGATGGCCGCGCTGCTGGTGAGCGCGGCGAAGACGGCGGCGGCGGCGGGCGGGTATGCGGCACCGGCATGGGCGGATCCGATGTCGAAGGCCGAGGACGCCGGAGCGGTGGATGGCGCGAACCCCGCTGACGCTGGACCAGAGACCTCGACCGAGCCTGTCGCTCGAACGAACGGGGCGGCCGCAGAACCTGGAGCGGACAGTGGCTGTGCTGTTCGGGGTAAAGCGCGATCGTCGGACGTGCGCTGGAGCTCTGTCGGAGTCGCTTTGCTCGCGCTCGCTCTGCTCGTGCGACGACGCCGCTTCGCTCGATAGGGCAGCGCTGTCGAACGGCGTCGGAACGGGAGATGCTTTTTTAGAGGCATGTCCTCTCGTATTCCGCACAGGACAGCCGCGCTGGCGGCGATTGCGTTCTCGATGCTCGTTCCGTCGGCGTGCCGGCGCGAAGCGAACGAGGACCAGCCCGGCAACGGTCCGGCCGTGGGACCCGGCGCCTCGGCGAGTGGGCCCCGTGGGGCAGACCAGAACGTGCCGAGCGGCTCGGACTCTCCTGCCTCTGCCTCTCGCGGCGGCCATCCACCCGCGTCCCCGGAGCCGGGGCCGCCTGCAGTGCGCTTCATTGGTCGCTTCGACACGCAGCGGCCAGAAGCCCCGACGTGCGCGTGGCCAGGCTGTCGGATCATCGCAAACTTCTCGGGAAAGACGGTGAGCGCGCGGCTCGAGGAGCATGTCGAAGGATGGATGCAGGGCGGCCCCAGTGAGTGGGATGTGATGATCGACGGCATGCTCCAGCCGAAGCTGGTTCTGGACGTCGGCGAACACGACTACGTCCTCGCTTCGGACTTGAGCGAAGGCCCGCACCGCGTGGAGCTCTTCAAGCGCTCCGAGGCCCAAGACGGATACACGACATTTCACGGCTACGACTTTGGTGGCGGCGCGCTCCTTCCCCCACCGCTACCCGCCGGCCGACGGATCGAGATCGTCGGAGACTCCGGGCCCGCTGGCTTCGGGATCGAAGGAGTCGGCTTCGGGCCGGACTGTCCAGGACCGGACTGGTCGGCGCACTGGCAAAACTTCCACAAGTCGATGGCCGCGCGTCTCGCGGAGATGGTGAACGCAGACCTCAACGCAACGGTCTATTCGGGCAAGGGGCTCGTGCGGAACACTTACCGTCCCGATCCGGACACGATCCCGATGATGTATGAGCGGTCGAACCCGATCGATCCGCGCACCGTGTTCGACTTCACGACCTTCGTGCCAGACGTGATCGTGCTGATGATTGGCGGCAACGATTTTTCGATCGGGCAGCCCGACGACGACGGACCAACGCCTCACCAGGAGTTCGTCGACGCGTCGCGAACGCTCGTGAGGACGATGCGATCACACGCGCCGCACGCGCAGATCTTCCTGGCGATCTCGCCATCGGTCAGTGACGACATTCCACCGGGCAGGCAGAGTCGAACGAACATAAAATCGACGTTCAACCTCGTCGCGACGGAGCGCGGAGTCGCTGGCGACAAGCGGGTCTACGCGGTCGAGCCGCCGGTCGCTGCGGAGAGCGAGCTCACGGGTTGCAAACGCCACGGCAATCCGGAGTACCACGAGCGCGTCGCGAAGCAGCTGGCGGCGGTGATCGCGACGAAGACTGGTTGGTGACCGACGCCGCATACGAGCCCGCACCGCCCCTCGCCCTCCTGCCCCTGCGACCTCTAGCTCTGGCGCGGTCCGTGCGTTTCGTCACATCGATGGCTCTTCATCGAATCAATCTCACCGCTGTGCTTTCGACGCTGGCGTGCTCCGTCTCGCTCACAGTTGCCTGCGGGCGGCTAGGCATTGGTGATGGTGGCGCGGCGGGCGATGGTGTGACGGATGGGCCGGACGCGTCGCGAACCGACACCGATGGGGCATTCGGCGACGGGCTCGAGCCCCACGACGGCGGCAAGCCCACGGAGCCGCCGCAGGACCCGGGGCCGCCCGCCGTCCGGTTCATCGGGCGATTCGACACGCGCAACGCTGCCGGACCGACCTGCGCATGGCCGGGCTGTCGGATCGTCGCCAACTTCGACGGCACCGAGGTCAAGGCTCGGCTCGACGAGCACGTCGAGAGCTGGATGCAGGGCGGCCCCAGCGAGTGGGACGTCATGATCGACGGCGCGCTGCAGCCCAAGCTCGTGCTCGACCTCGGCGCGCACGACTACACGCTCGCGTCCGGCCTCGCGCCAGGCGCCCATCGCGTCGAGCTCTACAAGCGCTCCGAGTCGCAGAACGGATATACCCAGTTCCTCGGCTACGACTTCAGCGGCGGCACGCTGCTCCCGCCGCCTCTCCCCGCCACCCGTCGCATCGAGTTCGTCGGCGACTCCGGTCCCGCGGGCTTCGGCATCGAAGGCGTCGGGCAGGGTCCCGACTGCCCCGGCCCCGACTGGTCCGCGCATTGGCAGAACTTCCACAAGTCGATGGGCGCGCGCCTCAGCGAGATGCTGAACGCCGATCTCCACGGCACGATCTACTCGGGCAAGGGCCTCGTCCGGAACATCTGGCGCGCCGACCCCGAGACGATGCCGGTCATCTACCCGCGCGCCAACCCGCTCGATCCGTCGAGCGCGTTCGACTACAGCACCTTCGTCCCCGACGTCATCATCCTCATGATGGGCGGCAACGACTTCGCGCTCGGACAGCCGACCGACAACGGACCGACGCCGCTGCCCGAGTTCACCGATGCGACGCGCGGGCTCGTCGCGACCTTCCGCTCGCGCGCGCCGCAAGCGCACGTGTTCCTCGCGCTCTCTCCATCGGTGCGCGACGAGTCGCCTCCGGGAAACAACGGCCGTACGAACGTGAAGACCGCGTTCGACACCGTCGCGGCGGAGCGCGCCGCCGCCGGCGACCCCCACGTGTACAGCGTCGCGCCGCCGGTCGCCGCCGAGAGCGAGCTCACGGCATGCAACGGCCATGGCACGCCCGCGTACCACGACCGCGTCGCGCAGCAGCTCGCGGCGATGATCCAACCGAAGACCGGCTGGCAGTAGCGATGCGTGCGCGGAACACCGACGCTCGTCAGAAGAGGTAAGGCTGCAATCTCGTGAGCTGCGGGCGGTCCACGCCGTTCTTCGGCTCGACCGAGAAGATGTAATCGGGGTTCCAGCGCGGGCCAGCCGCCCAGTACGTCCAGCCGACGAGCACGTCGGACGCGCCCATCATGTAGTCGAGCATGTCTTTCACCGCGGCGTCGCAGGTCGCGTTGTCGCCACCGGCGAGCTCACCAACGAAGCCCTTCTTACCGTGGGCACGGAGCCACTGGACGAACGGAGCAAGACGCTCGCTGCCGATGGTCGTGCTCATGCAGTTCGGCGCGACGCCGCCCGAGGTCTGATCGAGATACTGATGCACCTCGAACAGCACGTTGTCGTTCGGGTCGGCGATGTCGAGCATCGCGACGGCGTTCGGCGTGCCGTAGTACGAGTCGTTCCAGCTGTGTGCGCCGGTCCAGGCGTTCCCCGGAACGATGATCGTGTTCGGTGCCTTCGCCGTCCGGATTGCCGAGATCGCCGCGTTGGCCGCGCCGACCCACTGCTCCGTGGCCATGGTGTTCGGTTCGTTGACGAGATTGAACATGACGTGACTATTCGCGCCGAACTGCAGCGCGAGTCGCTTCCAGAGGTCCGCGAAAACGCCATTTCCTACGGTCGCGGAGCCGACGGGGATTCCGTAGTAGCGCGCGAAATTGTGGGGGTTCAGGATGACCGTCGCGCCGTGCGTCGTTGCATAGGCCACGATTGATTCCAGCTTTGCGGCGTACGCCGGAACGAATTCGGCATATGCCGACGGCTGAATGCGCTCCCATTTGAAGCCGATACGGAACGTATTCATCCCTTTACCGATGAAGTAGTCGACTTCAGCGTTCGTCGGAAAGCCGTAGTCCGCTCCATCGATCCCGGGAAGCGCGCTGCCGAACTCTGCGGCCGCGAGGTTCACGCCGCGGAAAGGCATGGGCGTAGCAGGGGCGACAACGGGCGATGAGGCAGGGGACGGCGCGCTCGCTCCGGGCTTCGTCGGCTCGCTACCCGTAGCCGTTGCGCCGACTGGATTGGGCCCCGAGGTGGGTGGAGTCGTCGCCGTCCCGGCGGTCGCAGACACGTCGACGGTCGCGCCCGTCGTTTCGTGTGTCGGCGTCGGATCAGACTCCGCTCCACTCGGGGCTTCGCTGCCCGTCGACGAGCCGCACGCCACCGCGAAGACGAGAGAGGTGCACGCGACAGCGCGGGCGAGGACTTGTGAAGCATGACGACCGACCATGAATTCGGACCTTTCGCGAGCAGGCGCCCCGCGGGCGCAGCTCGGCCGTGCGGCGGCGGCGTCGCTTTACGCGCACCGCGACCGCTACCTCTGCGCTCTCGAGACGATGAGCCGACGCCGGCGTGGCATCGATGTGCAGAGGTTTACGCGCTGGGGCAAAAGTCACCAAGCGCGAGCACGCATTTATGGCGGAGGTCGTGCCGACGCTCCGTACAAGGTCCGCGTCCCGACCGACGTATTTGCGCTGCTCAGCTGCTCGCGCTCTTCACGGCCGCCCACGACGGCGACGCGCCGCAGAACTACGGCGGCATCGACGAAATCCACTGCTCCAACAACAACGCGCCGCTCGGGTCGACGAGGTTCCGACCGAGCGGAGGCATACGCAGCTTCTCGTCCGTCGACTTCACGCGCGCGAGCAGGATCGAGCCGGCCGGGTTTCCGGGAGCGATGAGCGGTGCGTTGCCGAGACCGAAGGCACGCGCCATCGGATAGTTGTGATTGGGCGCGTTGATCAGCCCTCGCTCGGCCAGCGGAACGCCGGGGAGCGCATTCCACGTCTCGCCGTCGCCGAGGAAGCTGTTGCCCTTTCGGTGGCACGACGAGCAGTTCGCGGCGATGTACGCCGTCGCGCGCGCTTCGAGGTCGGCACTGGTGTCGGACGGCTTCGCGAGCCCGGCGGGAAACGTAGATACCTTGGCCGCTTCGAACACACCGGCGGCGGCAAGCACCTCGAGCTGGCTCTTGCCGTCGCTTCGCACGAGATTGAGCTGCCGCGCGGTGAAGCCGAGGACGCGATTGTCGGCGCGGTGACACGACCAGCACTCGCCGAAGTTGGGGTAATGCCAGGTGCGGGTCTGTGCAGCGGCAAGATCCTCGATCGCTTCGTCCGTGGGCTCGGTCACGAAAGTCCCGTCCGTGCCCGCCGCGTTCCACCGATACGTGAGACCGTACGTCGTGTCGCTCGCGACGACGAGCACGCGCGTTTCGAGGTTCCGCGTTCGGTTCTTCGGGTTGACTGCCGCCGGAAGATCGAACTCCTTCACGAAACGCGTGCCGACCGGGAATACGAGATTGCCGTCGTCGCCGAGAGCGACCTGCTTACCAGCGGGTACGGAGATGAACCGCTTCTTCGCGGCCGCGTCGGACCAGAGCGGCGAATTCAGCTCGTACGGAACGAAGTCAGCGGCGAGCGTGTGCGCGGCGAGGTCCTTGTACAGCTTCGTCTCGGAGAGCGTCTTCGGGATGAGATCCTTCGACGTGTCGCGCGCCAGCTTCGTCATTCCGCCGAGCTCGAGGACGTAAATCTCTCCGTCTTCGTCCTCGGCGACACCGAGGGGTTGTCGGCCGAAGTGATTGTCGACCAGCGTCGTGCGCTTCGCAGTTGCCGTCGAGATGTCGAGCGCCCAGACGCGCTCCGACACATAATCGGTGTAGATGTATTTTCCGGTGAGCTCAGGAAGCTCCTTGCCGCGATAAACGAAGCCGCCGAAGACTGCCGTGAGATCGGCCATCGACGAGTGCGTGTACGTGTACTTCGGCGCTTGCGGGGTCCCGATGGTCGTGGGCGTGGTTCCGACGACGAGCTCGCCTTCGCGGTACGGCCACTGGTAATTCCCGCCTTTCACGATGAGGTTCACCTCTTCACGAAAGGTCTCGCCGACGTCGCCCATCCACAGCGCGCCGCTCCCGCGATCGAACGAGAGCGCAAACGGGTTGCGTAGGCCGAGCGCCCAGTACTCTTCCACCGCGTTGGGCACGCCGACGAAGGGGTTGTCGTTCGGGATGAAGTAGCTCTGCGCTGTGCCGCCTTCGGGATTGCGCAGCGGCGCGTGACTCACGGCTCCGCCGACGGAGTCGACATCGATGCGGAAGATGCCAGCGAACAGCGCGCGCGTGATCGTCTGGTGGTTCGCGCTGTTCAGGTCATCGCCGTTCCCGAAATACAGGAAGCCGTCGGGACCGAACGCGATACGCGCGCCGTTGTGCTCGTTGGTCGTCTCGGCCTGTTCGAGCAAGATCGACTCGGACGCGCGATCGAAGGTCTGCGACGCCGCGTTCCACGTGAACCTCGCGAGCCGCTGCTTGTCGCCGACGGCGTTGTACCAGACGTAGACGTACGGCTTCGGACCGGTGCCGTCGCCGAACTGGGGATGGAGCGCCATGCCCAGCGCGCCGCCCTCGCCCGCCATGTGGACCTCGTCGGCGAAGTCGAGCAGCTCCTTCCGAGCATTGGCCTCGACCCGCACGATCTGTCCCATGCGCTCGAGGACGAACGGCGCGCCCTTGCTCTTCGACCAGACGGCCGCCGACGGCACGTAGACGAGGTTCGCTCCGGCCCAAACGTCGGCAAGCTCGTATCCACCCACCGACGGCGTCGTCAGGGGAAAGTCGCGCGGAATGGGAGGCGCAGGCGGAGGCAACCCACCATCGGACGGCGGATTGGTCGACGAGGATGACGACGGGCCGGGCGGCACACTGCCGGACGTACCGCCGGCGCTCCCATCGCCCTGCCCAAAGTCCGAGGCGCCACAAGCAACGATGACGGTAAGGAGCGCAGCGGACGCGAGGGTAATACGCATGTGACCTCTTGCTACGGTCGCGGGCCATGTATCGATTCGCGACACGAAATGCGTCGCAATGCGGCGAACTGAGGCGCGCCGGCGCCAGCTCAGCAAGATCAGCACCACGCCTCGCGTAGCCGCCGCATCGGCGGCGCTGTCGTCGACGGTCACAGCGACAACGGGCCGTCTTGCGGCAGCTGCGACGGCGGCTTTTCATCCCCGGATGGTGACCGCGCCCGTCAGTCGTCCGAAGACGAGCATCGACATCCTCGAGGAGCGCAACGCACTTCGCGAGCGGCTCGCCGAGCTGGAAGAATCGGTGGCGCGGATCAGCGCCGAGACGGAGCAGGCATTACGGAATCCGGAGCTGTCTGTGCTCACGCTCTGCCGCATCGCGACGATCGCGCGCGGGGTCGGTGCGCCGCCGATCTCCGAAACGCGCGCGAAGCGACTCCGCTGACGAGCCGAGAACAGAAGAAATTCGAGACGTGCCGGACTTCGAATGATGGCGCTGGTGGCGAGCACGCGCGCAAGCACGCCGCCGACGCGTACGAGCGAGGAGATCGCGCGGCTCGAAGAGCTGCGCCACGATGGCGAACGACGGAGCGATGCTCCGGCTCATCGCGATCTCGTAGTGCGAGTAGCCAACGCGACGCATCGTCCTCCCCCCAGAGGTGGCACCCTCGATGCACCTCCCCGGGCATGGCAACCCGAATGACGACTCTGCTCTACGGGGACAAACCAGGCTCTGACGTCGAACCGGGCAATCGCGTCGATAGCTCGACCGATCCGAGCGACTCGCCGCCTCCGCCGTCGAGCGTCAGGCCCACGTATCCGACGCCCACGCCATGGCATCACCGTCAGCCGCTCGCGTTCCGCGCGATCATGATCGGTCTCGCCGCCGTCGCAGCGGTCCTCGTCGGCCTCTCGATGTTCAGCATCGCGCTCGTGTGGTCGAACGCGATGACGCAGCTCGCGCAGGTCGCGCTCATGGTCGCCGGCGGATACCTCATCGCCGCAGGGATCGCGTACGTCGCATCGGCGAAGCCAGAAACGGCGTAGGCCGCCTCACCCCGAGGCGGCCCGCCCCAGACTCCATGTCGCTCAGCGCGCCGCTCGCATCGCACCGCGGCTCGGCGTCTTGCGGGCGCCGTTGCTGCCCGCGGGGCTGCGAAGATCCTGCGTCGCACCCGTCACGAGCTGCTCGAGGCCCGCCTCGACGGCCGCCTCGAACATCGTCTCCATGCGGTTGCCGAGGCGCTCGAGCTCCTCTGACGAGATGGCTTTCTGCACCTTCGGGAACATCTCTTCCTCTTCCTCCTCGACGTGGTGCTCGATGAGCTCCTTGAGGACGGTGAACCGCGCCTTCACCTGCTCGTCGCCACGCGCGGTGAGCGCGCGCGCGAGCTCGAATCGCGCCACCGTGTGTTCTTCGAAGGACTCGCCGACCATGTCCTTCATGAGCTCGCGGACGCGCGGATAGAAGATGTGCTCCTCGATCACCATGTGAGCGACGAGCTCGTCAGCGGCGTTCTTGCTCTCACGTGCGTCGAGTTTGCCCTGCGACGCCTTCTCGAGAGCGGCCTTTGTCTTCTTGTGTTGCTGCTTGAGTAGGTCGATTGCGTTCATGCCGTTGCGGCGAGCAAGGTCCGTTCCTGTGAACGCTCGCCGCCGCCGCCGCGGCACGTCGACTGCATCTCGCCGCCCATGGCGCGCATTCGAGCTGTCCTCTTCGACATCGACGGAACGCTTCTCGATTCCAACGATGCCCACGCGCGCGCTTGGCTCGACGCGCTCCGTGGTCACGGCAAGGACGTGCCGTTCGATCTCGTGCGGACGAAGATCGGCATGGGCGGCGACAAGCTGCTCATGCAGGTCGCGGGCATCGACCACGAATCGCCCGAAGGCAGGCTGCTCTCCGAGCGGCGGACGGCCGTCTTCAAGGCGCTATATCTGCCGGATCTCGCGCCGCTCCCTGGCGGTCGCGCGCTCGTCGAGCGCATGCGATCGCGCGGGATCATCTGCGCGGTCGTGACCTCCGCGACCGGCGGCGAGCTCGCCGATCTGCTGCGTGAGGCTGCGGTCGCGAACCTCTTCGAGGTGATCGTCACGTCCGACGATGCGGACAGCAGCAAACCCGATCCCGATCTCGTCGAGGCTGCACTGAAGAAGCTCGGTCTCGGTCCGCGCGACGTCGTGATGCTCGGCGACACGCCCTACGACATCGCAGCGGCAGCACGCGCGGGCGTCTCCACCATCGCGCTTCGCTCCGGCGGCTGGAAGGATCGCGACCTCGAGGGTGCGATCGCGATCTACGACAACCCGGCCGATCTCCTCGCGCACATCGACGAGTCGCCGCTCGCGCTCGGAGTCGACGACGAGATGCCGCCGTCGCGCGCACGTCGTGTCGGCGGACGCCGATCGCCCGCGCCGATGACGTGACGTGCGAGGTGACGTGCGGAGACGCGAGACGATGCGACTACTTCGAGGAGCCGAAGCCGCCGCCGCGACGCGAGCCGTCGGAGCGACGTGCTTCCTTCGGCGGGTCGGCGTCGGTCTGCGCGGGCGTGTCGGAGTCGAGCTGCGGGTCGCTCTCGTCCACGGCGAGGTGCGCCTTGCCGACCTTGGGCGCCGGTCCCGGGATCTGCGCGGACATCAGGTTGGTCGTGCCGGTCACGTTGCCGGCGGCAGCGGCCCTTGCCTCGGCGGTCGCATCGCCGCTCGCGGTCTTCGCAGGGGTCACCGAGTTGCTGCAGCCGCTGGCGAGCGCGGCCGTCGTGACGAGCGCGACGAGCCCTGCCGCGAACCACGCGCCCGACACCAAACGGTCCAGCTTCATCGGGAACCCTCCTAGCACTGCGGCCCGCCAGTGCAACGGACGTTCCGTTGCCTCGACCGCCGGTTCTACGGGGATCCGGGGCATGTCCTCCCCCGGAAACGCCCGTCACGAGGGGATAAACCGCCACGCGAGGCCTTCCTGCAAGGCGATCGGTGACGTCCGCCCGCGATCCGGCGGGCCTCGGGGCGCGGCTGTGCCGGGCACGCCGTTCGCTTCGTCTTCGACGTCCCCCGAGCGTCTCAAGCCCATCCGAAGCGGAGGAAGCCATGTCGAAGTCGAGCACACAGTCGCCGATCGACGATCTGACCTACGACGTGATCACCGTCCTCCAGAACAAGGCGAAGGCACTCGAGGCGTACGACAAGTACCTGAGCGACGCCGAGTCCGAGGACGACGACGAGCTCAAGGACCTCTTCACCGAGATGCGCAAGCAGGACGAGGAGCACGTGCAGGTCCTCAAGGAAGCGCTCGCTCGTCGCCTCGACGACGACCTCGGCTACGAGGAGGAGGAGGACGACGAGGACTACGAGGACGAAGACGAGGACGAGGTCGAAGAGCCCGCGAGCACTGACGTCGACGACGAGGTACTGAACGGCGTGGCGACCAGCGGCGAGCAGCCTCCGCGGCGCGGCGAGTCGACGACGCGTCATCGATGATACGTTCTGCGACGTGAATCGCGCGTCGCAGGCGCTCTCGATCGTGCTCGGCGTCATGGTGCCCGCGATCGCCCTTGGCGGCTCCGGCGCGTGCGCGGCCGATCCCGAGTCGGCGCCGGAGTCTCCGTGCATCGCGTTCGCGAAGCCGAGCGCGCCCGCGCTGCAGACCGAGCCCGCGGCTGCGTCATCGCGTGCGTCCGCGCTCGTTCGCGTGCGAGGGGGAGCAGGTCGGCTGTACGCGCTCGATGCCGACGGCAAGCTCGGCAGGGTCGACGCCGGCGCAGCGTCGACGCTCGCGGTCGGCGGCGTGGGCGGCATCGACTTCGCGGTGACGAAGGACGAGAGCGGCGTCGTGAATGCGTTCGTCGCGCGCTGGGTCGCTGCCGCGCCGGGAGGACCGACGACGTTCGAGCTCGCGCGTTTTGCAAGCGCGGACGGAGGTGTCACGTTCGACGGCGCGTCGAAGAAGGTGCTGGTGACGGCGCCCGGCGGTCGCGCGGCCGGCGAGGCTGCGTCGATGGCGTTCGCGCCCGACGGTCTTCTCTACGTGGCGCTCGGCAGCGCCGAGAGGCCACCCGGGAGCGCGGTCATGCTCGCCGGCAGCCTGCTCCGGCTCGACGTGTCGGGGGACACCGTCGCGGTGCCGCCGGTATGGGCGTCGGGATTCCTCGAGCCGCGAGGCCTCGACGTCGATCCGGTGACCGGCGACGTGTGGCTCACGGATTACTCGGCGCGCGACTCCGCGACCCTCGTTCATCGCATCACGCGCGGCGGCATCGTCGATCTGAAGCCGATGCTCATCATCGCTTCGCCGGAGAAGCGTCCGGCGTCGTCCGGCGGCCATGTCTATCGGGGAAAGCGCGCTCCGGCGCTCGCCGGCGCGTACGTGTATCCTGCACCGAACGGCGCGCTCGTCGCGGTCGATCGGTTCGGACCTTCGGGCCCGCCGCAGGAGACGAAGCTCGCGCTCGGAGTGGACGGCCCGATCGGTCGCGCCGAGGACGACGAGCTCGTGATCGCGCCGGCGAACGGCGGCGGCGTCTCACGCGTCGTCGACGGGGCGCCTCCGTTCCCGGCTCCGGCTTCGTTGCTCGCCACGAAGTGCTTCGACCTCGCTTCTCCGTCGGGCGTGCCGGTGGGCGCGATCGCCTACGACGTGACGACCCCGCTGTGGTCCGACGGCGCCGCGAAGGAGCGCTTCGTCGTCGTACCGAAGGGAACGAAGATCACGGCGCGTGCCGACGGCGATCTCGTGTTCCCCGTCGGCACCGTCGCGGTGAAGACGTTCGCGGTCGACGGCAAGCGCGTGGAGACGCGTCTGCTCGTGCAGCACGACGTCGAGGACTGGGTCGGCTACTCGTACGCGTGGAACGACGCCGGCACCGATGCCGAGCTCGTGCGCGGCAACCGCATCGCTCCCCTCGCGGGCGGCAAGAGCTGGTATTTCCCGAGCAGCGCCGACTGCACGGCGTGTCACACGCCGGCGGCGGGCTACACCTTGGGGCTCGAGGCGAAGCAGCTCGCAGGCCACGGCGATGCGCTCGCGCGCCTCGAGTCGCAGCTCGTGGCGCCGATCGATCACGCGACGCTCGTTCCTCTCGTGCCCGTCGATGCGCCCGCGCCGGCGACCGCGGAGGCACGTGCGCGCAGCTACCTGCACTCGAACTGCTCGACCTGCCATCGCGAGGGCAGCGCGACGGGGACGGTCGTCGATCTCGATCTCCGCTTCGACACGCCGCTCGCGAAGACCGGCCTGTGTCGCGAGCCGCAGGCGGGCTCGCTCGGCATCACGGATCCGCGCATCGTCGCGCCGCACGATCCGGCGCGCTCGGTGATCGTCGCCCGGATGCGCGCGCTCGACGAACGCCGCATGCCGAAGCTCGCGACGCGCGTGGTCGACGAAGCGGGCGTCGCCGCGGTGGAGGCGTGGATCCGCGAGATGGCGGCGTGCCCGTGAGAGTTTTTACACGGAAGCTCGGAAGCTCGGAGGGTTGGATCAGGGCGTTCGCGCCGATGGCGGCGCTGATGTTTCTTTCGGCACATGGGTGGGCTGCGCCCGAGCCGGGGTGTCCCGAGCTGCCTTGCTCCGTCATGCGGAATTGTTCCAGCACCGGCGTCGCGTGCGAGCCTGCGGATCGCGCATGCGCCGAGGAGGCGCGGTCGCGCGATCTCGAGGTGAAGTGCGAGCAGCAGTGCGAGCGCGGGAAGCGCCTCGTGTACTGCCCGCTGGATGCCGGACGCTCCGATTCGAAGATCGTGTGGATCCTGCTCTCGCTCGCGGTGGTCCTCGCGGCAGCGGGGAGCACCGTTGCGTTGATCGTGCTGCGGAAGAGGCCTAGCGCTTGAGCGTGGGGCTCGGCGCATCGCGAGAGCGTCGTACGCCCTAGGGGGGCGCGAATCCTGCGTTCCGATGTCGAACCTGCTCAGTCTCGACGAGACGTTCAGCGTGCCTGACGCGCACGAAGGATCTGGAAGTACCGGCGCGCGATCCCCGACGCCGCCGCGGCCCGGACGACATTTCCGTCGAACCGCGCGAGGACGCGCGCGACATACCGTCTTTCGAATTCGGCGACGATCCGCTCGCGAGCACGGGGAAGCGGAAGCTCGAGCTCGAGGACCCGCTCGACCGCGTCGTCGCGCGGCGTGCCGTCGTCGACCACCGACGCGGCGGACGCGGGCCCCTTCTCCACGCACTCGGCGAGATCCCCGAGCGCGAGCACACGCGCAACGGCGTTCGCGAGCTCGCGCACATTTCCCGGCCATGCGTAGTCTTCGAAGCGCGCGAGCATGCCGGGCGGAATCGGTCGCTGGTCGGCACCGAGCGCGCGCCACAGATGGCGGGCGAGCACGGCAATGTCTCCACGTCGGCTCCGCAACGGCGGCAGCTCGATGCGGCCGACCGCGAGCCGGTAGAAGAGATCGTCACGAAAGCGCCCGGCTTGCACCTCGCGGTCGAGATCGCGCCTCGTCGCCGCGAGCACGCGCACGTCGACGCGCGTCCAGCCACTCGAGCCGACGCGTTGCACCTCGCCGCGCTCCAGCGCGCGCAAGAGCTTCGGCTGCAGCGCGAGATCGAGCTCGCCGATCTCGTCGATGAGGAGCGTTCCGCCGTTCGCCTGCTCGAAGACACCGATGCGCTCCTCCACGGCGCCGGTGAATGCGCCTCGCGCATGGCCGAACAGGGCCGACTCGAGCAAGCTCCCCGGGACCGCCGTGCAGTCGAACACCACGAAGGGACCCTTCGCGCGCCCGCTCGCGTCGTGCAGCGCTTCGGCGAGCACCTCCTTGCCCGTTCCGGTCTCGCCCTCGATGACCACCGGGATGTCGGACGCCGCGAGGCGCTCGCAAAGCGGGTAGAGGCGGCGCATCTCGGGGCTCGCGCCGACGAGGCGGCCGAAGCGCAGCGCGGTGCTCAGCTCCGGCGCGGTCGCGTCCGCGATGGGCTCGACGAGGATCGACGTCTCTCCGATGTGGATCGTCTCGCCGCCACGAAGAAGCGCGTCGACCACGCGCAGCGAATCGACGCGCGTACCGTTCGTGGAACCGAGATCCGTGAGCCGAAGCCCGAGGTCGCCGATCTCGACCGCGGCGTGTCGCCGCGAGACCTCCCGGTCGTTCACGCGTAGGTCGCAAGCGGCGCTCGTTCCGAGGAGCGCGCGCGCGGGTCGGCTCGCGTCGAGCTCCAGGCGCAGCCCACGATCGGCCCCATCCACGACCGTGAGTGCGAAGCGAGTCGTGACGACGGCATGCTCCTCGTGCGCAGGGCGAAGCACCGTGGAGACTTCATCTTGCCTGTCGCGCGGCTCCATCTCCCTCGCAGGTTACCACGCGGGTAGCCGCCGCCCGTCAGAGGCGGCCGCGAACCTCGAACACGCCGCCGCCTTGAACCGCGCGCACGTCGATGGGCGCCGGAGCGATTACGGTCTTGTTCGGCGTCTCACCACGGAGCAGGAGCCACGTGAAGACACCCGCGGCGACGACTGCGGTCCCGAGCGAGATGGCGCCCACAACGAGCTCGGTTCGCGCCGAGTCGACGTCGGACTGTGCGCATGCGTGCGTGCGCGCGCAGCCGTCGCGGAGGCCGCGATAGTCGCTCTGCCCGTGCAGCTCGAAATAGGTGAATGACGCGAGCGCAGCGACCCCGACCCCACCGACGATGTAGAGCGGAACCGACGAGCGCGGCTCGGAAGAAGGCGACGGCGCCGTCGGCCCGACCGGCGTCGCGGTCCCGTCGACCTCGAGCGCGACGTCGAATGCAACCGGCACGACGCGCCTCTTCTCGGCCTCGTTGACGACGAGCTCGACCTCGGTCACCGCGCCCGACGCGGCCTCGAAGCGAAAGCGGTGGGTTCCCGGGTCGACGCCGACCGCAACGCCCTCGAGTCGCCCCATCAACGGCGCGCCGTCGACGAGCACGCGCACCCCCGCCACGTCTCGCCCGCGCGAGTCGTGCGCGCGCACGATGATCGTGGGCATCTGTTCCTGGAGCTCACCGGCCCACTTCGCGCAGTCGTCTCGGACGACCGCGGGGCAAACAGCGCGAGCGCATACGAGCAGCTCGGCGAGCGCCGCGCGCAGCTTCGCGGCGTCCCGCAACGATTGCGCGTGCTCCGCCGCCGTCGCGCACAAGTACTTGTCGTCCGCGCCGGCGGAAGCCAAGGGCAGCAGGGTCGTGCTCACCAGGGCCAGCGAGGCGACGAGCACAGAGCGACGTTTCACGGCGTGTCGAAGCCTCCTGGCGATCAGAGACAGTTTCGCTTGTAGATCTTGTGCCCAGTCGCGTCGACGACATAAGGAACACGGCAGTCGTTGGTGACCTCCGCGCCACGGCGCGCCGTCGGCGCCGCGGGAGCGTGGGGTTGCGAGACACGCCCTG
>JAQBQJ010000382.1 GCA_028287065.1 Labilithrix sp.
ACACTTCTCGGCGTTCTACCCCCGCGAGGACGTCGGAGCGGGCAAACCGGCTCGCGAGCTGCAGCTCGCCGAGGAGCACGGGAGAGTCGAGGACGAGGGCTGGCGCCTCCGCAAGGACGGAACGCGCTTCATGGCGAACGTCGTGATCACGGCGCTCCGCGACGCCGGCGGAAAGCTGCAAGGCTTCGTCAAGGTCACGCGCGATCTCTCCCGAAGACGCGTCGCCGAGCAGGAGCCGCGCGACTCCGAGGAGCGGTTCCACCACCTCGTCGATGCCGTCACGGACTACGCGATCTTCATGCTGGACGAGACCGGCCACATCGCGACATGGAACGTCGGCGCGAAGCGGACGAAGGGCTACGAGCTGTCCGAGGTCGTCGGCAAGCACATCTCGATGTTCTACACGCCGGAGGATCGCGCGGCCGGGAAGCCGGAGATGATCCTCGAGACGGTGCGCCGCGAGGGTCGCTATGAGGACGAAGGCTGGCGCGTCCGAAAAGACGGGACGCGCTTCTGGGCCAACGTTGTCTTGACGGCGCTGCGCGACGACCGGGGCAAGCTCCTCGGCTTCGCGAAGGTCACGCGCGATCTGACCGAGCGAAGGCGGGCAGAGGAGGAGCTGCGTCGCTCGGAGGAGCGCTTTCGACTGCTCGTCGAAGGCGTCGACGACTACGCGATCTACATGCTCGACCCCACGGGCCACGTGAGCACGTGGAATTCGGGAGCACAGAAGATCAAGGGATACGCATCCGACGAGATCGTCGGCAAGTACTACGGCGTCTTCTTCACCGACGAGCAACGAGCGGCGGGCGATCCGGAGCGTGAGCTCGCGCGCGCAGCCGACGAGGGCCGCTTCGAGGAAGAAGCCTGGCGCGTGAAGAAGGACGGCTCGCGCTTCTGGGCGAACGTCGTCGTCACGCCGCTACGAAATGCAGACAAGCAGCTCGTAGGCTTCGCGAAGGTCACTCGCGATCTCACGGTCGCGCGAGCCGCCGAGGAGAACGCGCGCGAGCTGATTCGTGAACAGACCGCACGCGCAACGGCGGAAGAAGCATCCGTGCTGCTGCGCGAGGAGCGCGAGCGCTATCGCGCATTGAGCCATCGGCTCGAGGTGATCCTCGACGCGGTCGGCGACGGGATCCTCGTCCAGGATCAGGCGGGCGGCCTGATCTACGCGAATGCGGCGGCGGCGAAGGTCTCCGGTTTCGAGAACGGAGCGGCGCTGATGCAGGCGTCCGCGAGCGAGCTCTTGGCGCGATTCGAAACGCTCGACGAGCGAGGATCGCCGGTCGACCCTCGAGAGCTGCCGGGCCGCAAGGTGCTCGCGGGCGCGCCCGATGCCGGATCGTTGCTGCGCGTGAGGGACCGGCGAACTGGCCGGCAGTCGTGGATGGATGTTCGCGCCACGGCCGTCATCGGTACCGATGGTCGCCCGGAGCTCGCCGTCAACATCTGGCACGACGTCACCGAGGATCGACGGCGCGAGGAGCGCGAGGGCTACGTCGCGCGCGCAACGGCGGCGCTCTCGTCATCGCTCGACTACGAGCCCATGCTCGAGCTCCTCGCGAGCCTCCTCGTCCCGGGCCTCGCGGATTGGTGCTCGATACACCTGCTCGACGCCGAAGGCATGCACCTTCGCAACGTCGCCGTCGCGCACGCCGACCCGGCGAAGCGCGCGCTCGCCGGAGAGTACCAACGCAGGTATCCGCCCGATCCGCGACAGCGGCGCGGCGTGTGGAACGTCGTGCGCACGGGTGAAGCGGAGCTCTACGAGGAGATCGCCCCCGAGCTGCTCGCGCAGGGCGCGCAGGACCCAGAGCATCTCGAGCTCCTGCGTGGCGTCGGCATGACGTCGCTCATCGTCGTACCGATACGTGTGCGCGACAGGGTCTCGGGGACGCTCTCGCTCGTCGCGGCGGAGAGCGGCCGCCGCTACGACCGCCACGACCTCGCGCTCGCCGAGGAGCTCGGCACGCGTGCGGGGACGTGCATCGAGAACGCGAGGCTGTACGCGAGCGCGCAGAGCGCTGCGACGCGCGCCGAGGAGGCGAGCCGGGTCAAGGACGAGTTCCTCGCCACCGTCTCGCACGAGCTCCGCACGCCGCTCAACGCGATCCTCGGCTGGGCATCGCTGCTGCGCGATGAAATGACGGGCGGACCGCTCGCGAAGGGCGTCGACGTCATTCATCGCAACGCGCGGGCGCAAGCGAAGATCATCGACGACATCCTCGACGTGTCGCGCATCATCACGGGCAAGCTCCGTCTCGAGCTCGCGAGCGCAGATCTCGTCACGATCGCCCGTCAAGGAATCGAGGTGGTCGGTCCGTCGGCGCTCGCGAAGGGGATCGCGATCGAGCTCGCTCCGGTGCCGGGCGAATACGTGGTCGTGGCCGATCCCGAGCGCTTGCAGCAGGTCGTGTGGAACCTGCTCTCGAACGCCGTGAAGTTCACGGACGCGGGCGGAACGGTGACGATCGACATCCGGCGCGAGGGCTCGAACCTCGTCCTGTCCGTGACCGACACGGGAAAAGGCATCGATCCCGCCTTCGTGCCGCACGTCTTCGAGGCGTTCAAACAAGCGGACGGTTCGACGACCAGGCGCGTGGGCGGGCTCGGGCTCGGGCTCGCGATCGTTCGACACATCGTGCAGCTCCATGGCGGCGAGGTGCGCGTTCAGAGCGCCGGCATCGGCAAGGGCACGACCTTCGCGATCTCCCTTCCGGTCCGCGCTGTGCTGCCGGCCGTGAAGGAGGCGGCGCGGATGCCGTCGTCGTCTCCTCCCGCGCCGGCCGTCGCCGCTCCGTCACTGAACGGCCTGCGTGTCCTCGTGGTCGACGACGAGCCCGACGCGCGCGAGCTCCTGTCGGTCGTGCTCGAGCGTGCAGGCGCCCGCGTGACGACGGCCGCGTCGTCGACGGAGGGCTTCGAGCTCGTGAAGGAGTTCCGCCCGCACGTCATCGTGAGCGACATCGCGATGCCGGGTGAAGACGGCTACGGCTTCATGCGCCGCATCCGCACGCTCGATCCCGCCATCGGAGGCGGCATCCCGTCGGTCGCGCTCACGGCGTACACGCGCGCCGAGGACAAGACGAGGGCGCTCAGGGAGGGTTTCACGACGCACATCGGCAAGCCGGTCAACGCCGACGAGCTGCTGGCCGCGGTCGCGAACCTCGCGCGTTTCGGCCCGCGTCCGCAGGCGGAGTGACGACGCTCAGGCTTCGGCTCAGGTGGCCCTTCCGTTGCGTCGGCGCAGCAGCCCGGTGATCTGCTCGGCGAGGGCGTTCGGAGCGATCGGCTTCTCGAGGAACACATCGCAGCCGGCGCGCAGCGCAACGTCGCGAGCGTGCGTCCGCGAGTACGCCGTGAGCGCGATGATCGGGATGTCGACGGTGCGCGCATCGCGCCGGAGGATGTTCGCGGCCTGCCAGCCGTTCATGTCCGGCAGACACAGGTCCATCACGACGAGCGAAGGCTGGCGCTCGTGCACGGTCTTGATCGCGTGCGTGCCGGTGCCCGCCTCGGCGACGCGGAATCCTGCGAACTCGAGGAACTCGGCGTACATCTCGCGCGTGTGATCGTAGTCATCGACGATCAGCACCAGCGCGGGATCGCGACCGGCGACATGGCGGTACGCGCCCGGACGGAGAGCCTTGCGAACGCCGGACTTCATCGGTCTTTCTTCCTGTCCTTCGTTTCGACGGCGGCATCGACCTCCGGCAGCGTTCGACGCCGGACCGAGCTCTCGTACTTCGGCGCGTCGAGCCACTCGACGAGCTCCGTGTAAGCGACGGCCGACGAACGGAGGATCTCGAGGAGCTCGTCGGGACGGAGTGGATGCGCGCGCCGGACGACGACGCTCCGCAAGCCGTCGTGGAGCACGGCATGCGTCGCGGTGTGCGAGCACACACGAAAGCCTCCACGCTTCAGCGCGCGAATCACCTCATCCCCCGATGCCGCGAACAGAGGCAATCCCAACTTCGTAGCTCTCGAGCAAGCAAGAGCTGTCGCATCACGACGGGGATAATTTTGTCGGGCGGTGCCGCAGTTGGACGCCGCGAGTGTGGCGAAAGCGATCGTCTCGTGAGCGCCGTGGCGTTCCGCGCCACCGCATCAGCCGGTTTTTGCCGGGTTTGGTTTGTCGATGGCGAATACCGCGCAGTGACGACGCTCAGCGATCGACGATCCTGATCGCCACGGCACAGAGCTCCCCGAGCTCTCCGCGCGTCGATGTCGTCGTGACGAGGCCGCGGACGATCACGCCGATGTCGTCGCGATTCGCAAGCGCCGTGACGTCCGCCTCCGAGAGGAGATGATGCACCTTGGCGGAGCAGAGGAGCAGCAGATCGCCGGGCTCGATGGGCCACGGGGCTCCGCGATCGATCGTCAGCTCTCGCCGCTCCGGCGCTGACAGCTGCGTCCAGAACTGACCTGGCGCGGTCCGATGCACGATCTCGCCGCGCCGGACGAGGAGCGCCTCGAGAGCGCCGATCCACGCGACGCGGACGCTCGAACGCTCGACGACGACCTGCACGGCGCTGCTCGCCGCCCGATCGACGAGGCATGCGACGAACCGGCCTTCGGCGTCGCGGTCGAAGACGAAGGGCGGCGCGGACGACGGATCCATCGCGGTGCCCCCGCGTGCCGTCGCGACGAGGAGCGCACCGTCCGGCTCGCGATGTGTCTCGACGGCGACGACGTGCACGCGGAGAGCGTATCGCGCTCATTGCGCGGGAGCGGATGAAGCGCCTGGCGGCTCGCTCGGATCTGCGCGGGGGCCGGCCCAAGTCGAAAGACGAGGGCGATCCCTACCGCAATCTTCTCACGGCGGAGTCCGATCAGCGGTGACGCGACGCTCGCGGACTCAGCCAAACGCGAACGTCAGCGCCCGTTGGAGAATGAGGTCTCGCGTGAATCAGAGTTCATGGGACGCGAGCGGGGCACGATCGTATGAGAAGACCAGGGTGCACCGGGCCGGTGGCTCCGATCCGAAGCGCAGTGCCGTTGAGACCGATCTCCGGCTGAGACCTATGGGGCGCGCATTGATCTCCGGGGTTGGAGAGACGGAAAAGTAGGCACTCGACGACGCGTCGCGATGTCGAAGTGGAGCGTCGAGCTCCATGCGCGGCATGAGTGGCCATCGATCTGAAGCAACGTGTCCGAGTGCAATCGATGATGAGGAGCTCGATGGGATTGGTCTCGCCAATGCAATGAGATCTGCCGGAAGGAAGGTAACGCTCATGTTTACCCTCAATCGAATTCCTGTTTGTGTGATCGCTCTTGGACTCTTGCTTGGTGGCTGCGCTGCAGAGGCTCAGGATCCCCTGGCAGATGAGGCCAATACGCCGGCTCCCGGATCCGTGCCGGCGTCCGTGCCGGTGAACGATAAAGCCAATCCGCCGGCTCCTGGATCCGTGCCGGTGAACGATAAAGCGCCGGCGACCAACGACGGAAGCGTCGGCACCAAGTCGGATTCAATCATCGTGGGCGGTTATTATGGTGCACCTGGCTGGGGCTACGGCGGGCTCGGCTACGGCGGCCTCGGCTACGGGCTCGACTACGGCGGGCTTGGCTACGGGCTCGACTACGGCGGGGTCGGCTACGGCGCCGGCTACGGCTCCGGCTACGCCGCTGGCTACGGCTCCAGCTACGGCTCCGGCTACGGCTCCGGCTACGCCGCTGGCTGGGGCGGCCCATGCTGGGGGTGGGGATGCTGATACGGGTTTGAAGCAGCCGCCCGGGTTCTGAAGCTCGGGCGGAGCCAGACGCCTACGACAAGATGGTGCGCAGCTCCGCCCCGAG
>JAQBQJ010000391.1 GCA_028287065.1 Labilithrix sp.
AGCGCGAACAGTGCTGCGATCACGGCGACCACGCCGAGGAGCGTCGCGACGACGACGCCCGTCGCGGCGGTCGCGAGGGGCTTCTTCGCGCGCTCGCCTTCGAGGCGATAGCAGCCGCGCAGGAACGCTCGCGTCGCGCGACCCGGGACGGAGACGAGATCGAGGACCGCGAGGCCCGCGGCCAGGCCCTCCTTGAACGCCACGATGATCGCGCCGAGCGGTCCGATCACGAGGTCCCATCCGCACGCATACAGTCCGAAACGCAGAGCACGCGAGCGCGCATGACGAGCGCCGCTGCTGCTCGCGCCGACGTCGATCGCGAGCGCGTGCACCGTGTGCAGGAAAACGAGGAACGCGGCGAACGCGGGCACGCCGAGGAAGATCACGCGCAGCGCGAACGCACGCGCGTTCGGATCGAGCGCCACATGGCTCAGCCAGCCGGGCGCGACGACCGCGGCGACGGGCAACACGAGCAGCACCATGGAGAACGCCGCGAGCAGCTCGCAGATCGCCGCGAAGCGGAGCGCCGGCATGACCGGGCCGTCGGGCAGGAGCTCGAAGAACGACTCGGCGTCGCGCGTGGTCGAGCGCGCGGTCGCCCACAGCCGCGTGAGCGCGGGCATCGCAGGCCGCTCCCACGCGACGATCGCCACGATGCCCGAGCGCGAGAGATCGCGATCCTCGCAGCCGGTGCAATCGAGCTCGCCGCACACGAGGCACACGACCGCTGCGGGCACGTCGAGCAGATCCGACGACGACGCTTCGCGATCGAGACGCGCCTCGAGCGACTCCAGCGAACGCTCGCGAGCGTCCGCTTCGTCGTTGTCGTTCGCGCGCGCCCCGCGCGACTCACCGTCGAGAGGAGGCGCGCCGAGCGACGATTGGAGTCGCCGGCGCAGTGCCATGCTCGTGGAGCATGCCTCCATCGAGACGTCTGCGCCACACGACGACAGCGAGCGTATGTAAGTGACGCGTCAGACGTTCACGTCAGAGGACGTCAGTGGACGTGCTGCCCCTTCGAGGTCCCGCGCGACACCTTGATGTCGTCGGCGCGACCGCCGAGGCGCATCGCGACTGCAATGGCGACGAGCGATACCGCGAGCACGCCGTAGATCGGCCAATCCCACGTGTAACGCACCGGGATCAGGCCACCGCGCGGGGGCTTCGCGAGCAGGATCGCGACGGCCACCGCCGGGATCGCGCTCAGGAATGCCGCCGCGACGCGTGCGCCGCGGAGCTGATGGATGTTCCTCCGGCTGAGCACGGTCGGAATGAGGACGCTCCATCCGACGAACGCGCCCCACAGCCAGCCGATGCGCTGGTGCGCGAGGTCGAAGCCGGATTTGGCGTCGATGTACGGCAGGGTGAGCCTGACCCACGGCAGGAAGAAGAGAACCGCGCCGATCGCGCCGAGCAGCACGAGCGCGCCCTTGCCGCGGCCCAGATAGCTCCACGGCAGCAGCTCGAGCTCGGGCTCGAGGGGGACGCCGCCTTCGTCGTGGACGGCATCGAGCGAGACCGGGAGCTTCTCGAACTTCGTGAGCTCCATGCCGCACACGGGGCAGGCCTTGGCCTCGCCCTCTTCGAACATCTCGCGACAGAACGGACACGCGAGGAGGCCCACGCGTCGAGGATACCCAAAAGACCGCAGATTCATCGAGCGCTCCTGTCCTTCCTACGGCTCGACAGGACGGTTCGGTTCATGTTCCCGGAGCTCGACCAGAGGTCAGGAGGTATCATCCCCACATGGCACGACCTCCCAAGCTCCCGCCGGCCGACGTCGACGCGTGGCTCGCCGCGCATCCCGGCTGGGCGCGCGACGGCGAGGCGCTCGTCCGGAGCTACCAGCTGGCGGACTTCGGCGCGGCGGTCGCCTTCACCGTTCGCCTCGGCTTCGTTGCGGAGAAGCGCGACCACCATCCGGACGTCCTCGTCGGGTGGGGCAAAGCTCGCGTGCTCTGGACCACGCACGACGCCGGCGGCATCACGCGCCTCGATCTGGAGCTCGCCGAGGCCACGGACCTTCTCGCGGCCGGATGACGCGCCACGCGATGCGCACGGACCAGCACGACGCCGGGCTTGCGCTCTCCTGCCTTGGCCTGCGATCACTACGAAAGACGCCGTGAAAGAGGCAGAGCTCGCGGAGGCGCGCGCCGCGCTGAAGGCGCGCATTCAAGCCATCATCGGCGAGGGCGGTGGTCCGCTCGAAAGGGAGATCCCTCGCTTCGACGAGGCCCTCACGCATCCGAGCTACGCGAACGAATCGAGCGCCGCGGACAACCAGCGCCTCGAGTTCCTCGGCGATGCCGTGCTGGGTTTGTGCGTCAGCCAGCTCCTCGCGCGCAGCCAACCCGACGCCGACGAGGGCGCGCTCACGCGCATGCGGAGCGCGCTCGTGAACGCGGAGGCGCTCGCGCGATGGGCGCGCAGCGAAGGCATCGGCGACGCTCTCGCCCTCGGCAAGGGCGCGCGCGCCGGCACCGAGCGTGAGCAGACGAACGTGCTCGCCGACGCCGTCGAGGCGCTCGTGGCCAGCGTCTACGAGGCCTACGGGCTCGAGGGCGCGTGCAAGCTCGTCGAGCACGTCGTCCGCGATCCGATGCAAGAGGCCGCGCATCTCGGCCTGCGCGATCCGAAGAGCCTGCTGCAGGAGCAGGTGCAGGCGCGCGGGCTCGCGGCGCCGACCTATCGCGTGAAGGGCATGCGCGGGCCGCAGCACGATCCCACGTTCGAGGTCGAAGTGCTGATCGGCAGCGACGTCCTCGGCGTCGGCGAGGGTCGATCGAAGCGCGTCGCGGAGCGCGCCGCGGCGCTCGCGGCGCTGAGCACGCAGCCGGCGACGGAGACCGAGAACGAGACCGAGACCGAGACCGTCAGCGATCGCGCGACGCCGCCGGCACCGAGCCCGCGGGAGCCCTAGGCGTCCCGAGACCCGCGTCGTACGGGCGGAGCTCGACGATCCCGAGGAGGCCGGCGTTGACCTCCTTCACGTTCTTGGCGCGAAGGTCGTCGATGAGCTTCTTCTCGGAGCTCTCTCTGCGCTCGTTGAAGAGCAACGCGCGGATCTGCGCGGACGACTCCTCGACCGTGCGCTTCGTCGCCGGCACGCTTCCCCGCCGCCACACGACCGCGAACGCTGAGCCTTCGGGGACGATCTGCGGGACGAGCTCGCCGTCTTTCACGGTCTGCGCGGCCTTCACGAGCCCAGGTTCCACCTTCACTCCGGCCTCGTTGCTGACGCCGTCCGGACCGACGAAAGCGAGGTTGCCGCCTCGCAGATTGGTCGCTTTGTCCAGGCTGTGCTCGCGGGCCAGTTCGTTCCATTTCGGGATCGTCGGCTCGCGTCGCGCGGCCTCCAGCACCGAAGCGGCTTCCTCGCGCGTCTTGCACAGGATCCGCCAGAGGTTGATGCGCTCCGGCGTATCGAACTTCGCGCGATTGTCGTCGTAGTACTTGCGAACGTCCTCCATCGGGACGGCCGCCGCCGAGGCATATCCGGTGTGCGCCTTGCGCAGCGTGGCGCTCGAGAGCGCGCGCGAGAGGAGCTGCGAAGTCGGGAGCTGCTTGTCGAGGCCGCGTTGCTCCGCGCCGGCCGCGAGCACGAGATCGCGCACGAGCACCTGGTCGACGTACGCGCGAGCGATCGCCTCGCGCGACGCGCCGAATGTGCCCAGCTGATAGGGCGGGATCGCAGCGAGACGGTCCTCGAGCTCGCCGACGGTGACCCTGCGGTCTCCGACCGTGAGGGCGACGCGGGCGCGCCGCGCGTCGTCGGCCGTGGGCTCCGCGTGCGCGTCGCGCGCGTGCGCATGGAGCGTGGCGCTCGCGAGCACGAGCACAAACAGCGCTAAAAAGCGCGGTTTTGGTGCTTTCCGCGGGCGGGTCACGAGACCCTCGTACCAGAAATCCAGGCCCGCGTGGAGCCTGCTAGCTCTTCGCCTTCGGACGGCGCTTCGACCCGTCGGCGAGGACGCCGGCCTCGCGCAGGACCTCTTCGCCGATGCCGACGAAGCGGTAGACCTCGGGGCGGAAGCTGTAGGCGCGATGGAGTCGCTCGACCACGCCGACGATCGCCTCGGCCGAGACGGTGCTCTTCCGCACCTTCGTGACCTTGCGGATCGAGCTGAGCGGCTCGCCGAGGTCCATGAGCTCTTGCACGCGCTGGAGCACGTCGAGCGGCTTCAGCTCACGCGAGCCGCGTGCCTTGCCGGCCTCGAGCTCCTTCAAGAGGCGCTGGCGCCGCTTCTCGGTGCGACCATCGAGCTTGTGCGCCGAGGCGCCTCGACCGCCGAGAATGTCGTTGAAGACGCGCGCGACGCGGCGCTTCTCGATGGCCTCGGGGCTGCCGCGGCGGTTCGCCGGCCGGCCTTCGCGCACGCGGGAGGGCGCCGGATTGTCGTCGGATCGGCCGCGTTCCAAACGCGTGTTGTTGGCCGACTTCGCACGTAGCTTCACCGTCGCCATCGACGGCGAAACTAGGCGCATCAAACGAGCTTGTCAATTTCGAGAATCAATGTGCCTTCTTCTCCCTACCGCTGCGTTGCCAGCATGAAGAGAAGCGCGACGAGCGCGAGGATCCACAGCGGCCACGTGCGGCGCAGGAAATCGGTCCAGCTCGCACCGAAGCCCTCGATGGCGCGCCGTGATGCCTCACGACGTCCGACGATGCGTACGGCCTCGTCGCGGATCACGGCGCGCTCCTCGTCGTCGGTCGCGTCCTCGCCGCGAAGAAACGCGATGTGGTGCTCGAGCTCGTGCTCGATCGTCTCCGCGAGCTCGTCTTCCCAGTCGTACGCGCCGTCCTCGTCCCACATCGCGCGGAACGTCCGGTAGTAGACGGTGACCACGGGCCCCTGGCTCGGCGTGCCGGCATCGCCCGGATGCGGCGGAACGTAGGAGCCGAGGAGCGGCACGCCGCCGTCGTCGACAGCGGGCGTCTCGCCTTCGATCACGAGCTCGACGGGCTCGCCCGGCACACGCTCCAGCATCGGCTCGGCGATCTCGGTTGCTCGCGTCGCGAACGCATCGAAGGTGGGGAACGCGCTCGCTTCGTCGTGCCCAGACGCGCGTTCGTGCGCGCCTTCGCTCGCGCCTCCGCTCTCGCGCTCGTACGGCGCGTCGACGTCGTTCCTCGCGCCGCATTCCTCGCAGAACACGACGCATCCGAGCCTCGGTACGTAATGCGTATCGACGAACGCCTGGCCGACCGCCGCAAACGCGTCGTCGTCACACGCCGCGAGCGCCGCCGCGATCTTCGGAGCGCTCTTCTCGGTTCCGAGCGCAGCGATGCCCATCGCGCGCACGAGCGCGGGCGTCACCTCGAGCCGCTTCGTGGCCGCGGCCTCGAACAGCGGCTTCGCCTGCTCGGCCGTGCGCTCCTCGAACGTCACGGTTCGCGCCGTGCGCACGCGGCCGAGCGCGATCTCCGGGACGTCGATCGGCTGTCCGACCGGGAGTGTCGTATCGAGCTCGGGATCGCCGAGCTCGCCGTCGACCCACGGCCCGATCTCGAGCGCCGCGCACGGACGCACGCGCATGCTCGCCGAGCAGTTGGTGCACGTGACCTCGATCTCGTCCTCGGCGATCACGCCGCTGCGCGCGAGGACGGCCCGGATCACATGGAAATCCCGCAGCGGAAGCGAGCCGAGGTCGACGCTTTGCCCGCCGCTCGTCAGGCTCACGCGGCCCGATGCGACGGCCTGCGCGACCTCCGCGAAGAGCGGCGCGCCCGGGTCGCGCGCGAGCGGCGCACCGTCGGTTGCACTCTTCCCGGGCCGTAGCTGCACGACGGCTCCGCTGGGCAGCGTCAGCGACGACGGCAGCTTCGCGAACGCGGTCAGCGCCACGTCAGCGCTTCTCGTGCGCCTCGGGCTCGATGCCGAGCCACTTCACGATCGCGCCGTGGATCGCGTACACCGCGGGCGTGAGCAGGATCGCGACGACGAGCTTCACGAGGTATTCGCGTCCGATCTTCGCGAAGACCCACGCGTAGCGCTCGCTCGACGTCTTCATCCCGAGGAACGATGTCGGGTCCGCCGCAGCCGTCCACATCCAGAAGATGAAGTTGATCATCACGGTGTCGACGATCTGACTGAGCAGCGTCGACCCGGTCGCGCGGAGCCAGAGATGCTTCGACTGCGTGAGGCCCTTCCAGAACTGGAACACCTGGATGTCGAGGAACTGCCCGATCAGGTACGCGATCATCGATGCGATGAAGAGCTGCGAGCTGCCGCCGAAGATCTTCGCGTACTCCGGCTGCGTGAAATACGTCGACTCGTGCACGGGCAGCCACGTGGTCAGCTGCAGGAGCGCATATGCGAGGAGCGCCATCGCGAAGCCGAGCAACGTGAGGAAGCGCGCGCCCTTCCGTCCGTAGAAGTCGTTCACGACGTCCGTGAGGAGGAACGTGACCGGGAACGGGATGATGCCGACGGAGATCGGACCGAGGTCGTGGCCGACGATGCTGAACGTCGGGATCGTCTTGCCGCCGATCACGTCGCCGAGGAGCAGACACGACACGAAGACGGCCGCCAGACAGACGTAGAGCTTGTGCTCGGCCTTCATGCCCGAGAACGGCGATGGCTTCTCGGATGCCGCTCGGGTGGCTGCCATGCGCGGCGACTATCGCACGAAACCCCGCGAGGGTTAGTCGGAAGCCGGCGCCTCGCTCATCGGCGGCGGGCCTTCGATCGGCAAGAGAAGGCGGAAAACGGCTCCGGTCCCGTTCGCGGACCGCCCGACGTACGACAGCTCACCGTTGTGCTCGAGCGCGATGCGCTGCGCGATCGCGAGGCCGAGGCCCGTGCCGCTCGCCTTCGTCGTCGCGTACGGCTCGAAGAGGCGCGCGGCGATCTCGGGAGCGATGCCCGGCCCGTTGTCGGCGACGGAGAAGGTGACGTAGTGCCCGTCGGTGTCGGTCGAGACGGTCACGGCACCGCCGGGGACCTCCTTCACGGCATCGAGTGCATTCTGCACGAGATTCGTGAGGATCTGGATGACCTGATCGCGATCGGCGCGCAGCACCGGCGCGCGGCGCTGCGCGATGTGCGTGAGCGTGATCTCACCCGCGGCAGGCTTGTGGATCTGCACGACGTGACGCGCCACTTCCTCGACGTCGACGTCTTGCGGACGTGGCTGCGGGAGCCGCGCGAACCGGGTGAACTCGGTCACGATGTTCGAGATGCGATGCACCTCGTCGAGGACCGTGCGCGTGGCCTCGTCGAAGTAGTCGTCGAAGCGTGGATCCTCGCGTGCGCGGAGACGTCGCAACGTCTCGACCGCGGCGCGGATCGGAGCGAGCGGGTTCTTCACCTCGTGCGCGACGCGTCGTGCGACCTCGCGCCAGGCCGCGACGCGGCTGGCGGCGGCGAGACGCCGGCGCGTGACGGCGAGGTCCTGGATCATGCGGTCGAATGCGGTCGCGAGCTCCTGCACCTCGCCGGAGCCGTGCTTTCCGAGCGGGCGCGCCTCGCCGGCGACGACCTTGCCGGCCTCGGTCGCGAGCACGGAGAGAGGACGGCCGAGGCTGCGCGCGAGGAAGATCGCGACGAGAAACGCAACGGCGGCCGACACGGCGGCGTAGAGCCCGACGCTGCGATCGACCTCGTGGAGGTTGTCGTCGAGCTCCTTGGTCGACTTGAGCACGTCGAAGGCGAGCACCGCCCCGTCGTCGTCGGTGAGCTTGCATGGCGCGCTGGTAAGCTCCCCGCTTGCGCCGACTCCCCCGTTCGTGCCCGTGGCCGTGGCCGTGCTCGATCTCGGACTCGGGCTGGCGCTCGCCGCTCCCTTTGCCGCCTTCGCGCGCCCCTTCTTCCCCGGCTTCTCCTCCTCCGGCGCAACGCTCGCGCTCGCGACCGGCCGCGGCCACTTCGGCGCGACGCTCACGTCGAGCGTCTTCGCGAGGCGCTCGAGCAGCGGATCGACGTGCCGCGCCGCGAACAGACCGACGACGCGCCCGCCGTCCGAAGGCTTCGTGCATCGCGAGACGAGCGCCGGCACGGCACCGGTGCGGATGGTGTATCGCTCGGCATTGCCGCGGAGCAGCGTGTCGACCTCGCGCGCGGGGAGGCCGAGGAGCGTGAGCGGGCTCGCGCCCACGAGATCGCCGCCCTCCACGCCGAGCAGCATCTCGTCGAGATCGAACGCGCGACGCTGGTTGCGAACGAGCTCGGAGAAGCTCGTGCGTCGATCGTCGAGCTCGCCGCGATCGATCGCGATGCCCACGCGCTCGACGATCGAGCCGGCCTGACACGACCCGGCGATCAACGTGTGATCGGCCTCGCCCTGACGCTTGATCTCGTCGACGAGGCGATCGCAGACGCCCTTGACCTCGTTCTGGAAGCGGACCGTCTCGTTCTGCGCGAGGCGCGTTCGCACGGCGAGACCGACGCCGGCGGTCGATACCGCGGCGAGCAATCCGAACGTCAGTGCGAGACGAGGGGCGAGACGCACGCGGTGCTCAGGCTACAAGGGGCGCGGCCAAGGGGCACGGAAGGAGATGGGGAACATGTGGAAGAACGCGCGAGGTGCTCGGCCCATTCGATGCGCTCGTGCTACGAATTCGAGATCCCCCGAGGAGGTCTTACCCATGCGACGTGTCATTCTTGCGCTTGCTTCGGTCGTCGTGGTGCCCGCAGCGGTGTACGCCTGCAGCAGCGACGACAACACCACCAGCACCGGTACGGACGCGGGCAATGAAGGCTCGACCGTCGCCGAGGGCGGCGCGGACACGTCGGCGCCCGACACGTCGAAGCCGGATGCGGGTGATCCGGATCTGCGCTGCACGCAGGCAGAGCTCGACAAGGCGGCTGGCGCGGGCGGCGGCGACTTCACGGCATTGCCTGGTGCGGACATCACGTTTCCGACGGGCGGAGCGCCTGCGCAATACACGAATCACTGCGTGAAGGTGAAGGTCGGCGCGAAGGTGACGTGGGCGGGGAGCTTCACGAGACATCCGCTCGAGCCGAAGGGCGGCGACGCGCCGAACCCGATCCCGAGCGTGAACGCGGACCCCGACGGCGGCGCGGTGAGCGTCACGTTCACGACGAAGGGCACGTTCGGCTACCAGTGCAACTTCC
>JAQBQJ010000142.1 GCA_028287065.1 Labilithrix sp.
TCGCCCTCGAAGCTCGGGAGTGAGATCTCCCAAATGTGAGCGAAACGTGGAGCGGCTCCCGCGGGCGAAGCCCGTGGGAGCCGCGTAACGTTTCGCGAACGGCGACAAGGGTCCAGTCAGACACGGAGGGGGCAACCCCTCCGCGTCCCTCCGCGTCCCCGCGACTCCGCTTGTTTCTCGAAAATTCTCAGAACCCGCGCGCGTGCATGGCGTCGGCGTTCAGCTCCAGCGCGCCCGCGCGCTGGTCCGCCTTCGGTTTCGAAGGCATCGCTTGCGCGGCGGCGCGGGCCGAGGCGACCTTGGTCGCGGCGACCTCGAGGCGCTTCTTCTCGGCGGGGGCCGTGACGACGCGCGCCTGCGCCGCGAGCGTCTGCTGCGCGCGCTCGAGCTCCTTGTCGGCGTCGACGAAGTTGCCGTCGTTGATGCGCTGCGCGGCGGACATCTGCGTCTTCGACGCGTCCATGATCGCGACGATCGCCTTCGTGCGCGAATTGACCGATGACGCCACCGCGTTGTCGTCCGACGAGAGCTGCGTGCGCGCGACGACCTCCTGGATGCGCTCGAGGTCGCCCTCGGCCGCGTCGCGGAAGCGAAGACGAACGGACGCGAGCGAGCGGGCATGGCCGTCGAACGCCGCCGGGTCGGTGATGCGGACGCGCACGAGCGCTTCGCGATGCTGTCCCGCGTGCAGCGCGCCGAGCGGGATGCGGAGGCCGCCGTCGCGGAATTCTGCGCGCAGGCCGTCGGCGCCGAGGACCTGGACGCCCGGCGCGGGGACGACCTCGACGGAGGCGTCGCTCGCGAGCGTCTGATCGAGCAACGCGACCTCGTTGCGGAGGATGCCCGCCATCTCGCGAGGCTCACCGATGTGATAGAGCCGGCCGTTCGTCTGCTCGGAGAGCGCATTCAGAGTGCGCTCGTCGTAGTCGTTGCCCACGCCGAACGACGTGACCTGCGCGCGGAAGCGGAGGCCCGCCTGCGCGACGCCGCCGAGGACCTCGGGGCTCGACGGGCCGATGTTCGCGATGCCGTCGGAGATCATCACGATGCGGCGGAGCGGGTGCGACGCCGGCGCGGAAGCCATCTGCGATTCGGCGATCGACAGACCGGAGAACATGTTCGTCGAGCCGGTCGGGACGAGCTGCGCGATCTGCCGCAGGATCTCGTTCCGCGTGTGCATGTCGAGGCGCGTGGGCGCGACGAGCGTGCGCGCGTTGTCCGAGAACGCATCGAGCGCGACGATGTCGCCGTCCTTCAGGCTCCGCACGAGCGCCGTGGCGGCGGCGCGTGCGCTCTCGATCTTCGACCCGGCCATCGAGCCGGACGTGTCGACGACGAGGACGACCTCCATCGGCGGGCGCGCCCCGGCGCGCACCTCGGGCACGTCGACCCACACACCGAGGAACGTCTCGCGCGTGCTCTGCGAGAGGATGTCGCCTTCGGGCGCGGCGCCGATCCAGCTGCCATTCCGCGTCGCGTTCGCGCCGCGGCCGTATCCCGAGTCCGTCGCGCCTGCGCCGTCGCTCGCGATCGCCTCGGCATCGGCACGAGTCTGGTCGGAGGTGGCGTCGGCTCCGCCTCGTGTAGGCGCGAGGGGCAGGGGAGCCGTCTTCGCACATCCAAACAATGAGGCGCTCATCGCCAAAACGACCAGGGAAACAGTGCCGAGCTTTCGCATTCCGCTTCAAACGCACCAGCTCGGAAAACGATCTAGTGCTACTCCTTCGCGGTGGTCTCGCTCCCCGTCCGACCCACCAGCCGTGCTGCGCGACGCTGGCTAGGCGTCGCCGTCGTCCTCCTCGTCGTCCTCCTCCAGGCGGCGACCGAGCTGCTCGCCGGCCACGAGCGTCCACGCGTCCTCCTCCGGCTCGGAATCGCGGCACTCCAGATGCCGCTCCTCATGCTCACCCTCTCCGCCTCCTTCGAGTGGGCGAAGAAGCGGCGGCTCGGCTCCGTCGAGACGCTCATCGTTGGCGCGACGATCGCCGGCGCGCTCGGGATCGTGTTCGGTCTGTTCTTCGGAAAGATCGGCGAGCTCTATCCCGCGTTCCGGATCCGCCCGGGTCTCGTCGTCGCGCCCTGGCGCTCCGCCGCTTGGGGGTTCCTCTTCGGCCAGTTCCACTTCGGCATCTGGGCCCTGGCGTTCGTCTATCCGTTCGCGGTCGAGGACGCGCGCCTCCGTGCACTCGAGGCCGAGCGACTGAAGAGCGACGCCGATCTCGCGCGGCTCCGCGCACACCTCGAGCCTCACTTCCTCCTCAATACGCTCAACGCCATCGCCGGTCTCGTCACCGACGATCCGCGCGCCGCGCGTCGCCTCCTCGCCGCGCTCGGCGATCTCCTGCGCGACGCCACACGCGAGGGCGAGATGCAGCGCGTCGGCGCGGAGGTCGAGTGGCTCCAGCGGTATGCCGCCATCCTCGAGGCGCGCTACGACGGCGCGATCGCCTTCAAGTGGGACGTCGATCCGCGTGCGTCCAACCTCGAGGTCCCGAGGCTGCTCTTGCAGCCGCTCGTCGAGAACGCCGTCAAGCACGGCGCGCTCGTCCGAGGTGAAGGGGGCGAGGTCATCGTCAGCGTGCAGCTCGCGAAGGACGAGGACGTCCTCCGCTGCACGATCACGGACAACGGCCCGGGCATCGGCGACGCTCCGGCACGCTCGGGTGCGTTCGGCCTCGATGCCGTTCGCCGCCGGCTCTCGCTGAAGGATCCGCGTGCCAGCCTCGCCATCGATTCGTCGCCCGAGGGCACGCGCGCGACGGTCGCATGGCCCGTCGATGCGGGGGCTGCGTGACCGCGGCCGCGCCTCCGCGGCTGCGCGCGCTCGTCGTCGAAGACGAGTGGCCGGCGCGCAACCTGCTCGTCGAGCTCCTCGATGGCTCGGGTCTCGCGGAGGTCGTCGGCGCGGTGAGCACGGCGGACGACGCGCAGCAGGCCCTCACGTCTCCGGATCGCGTTCAGCTCGACGTCGTGTTCCTCGACGTGCAGCTCGCGGCCGGCGAGCGCGCAGGCCTCGACATCGTGCGGTCGCTCGCGAACGACCCGCTGTCGCCCCTCGTCGTGCTCGCGACGGCGTCGCGTGAGCACGCGCTCGAGGCGTTCGAGCTCGGCGTGCTCGACTACCTTCTCAAGCCGTTCAGCGAAGAGCGCGTCGAGCACTGCCTCCGTCGCATCGCCGATCGCCGGCCCACCCGCGCCGCGAACAACGCTGCGCCGCAGCGCATCGTCGCGCGCCGCAAGAAGAGCCTCGTGTTCCTCGACGCCGACGAGGTGTGGGCGTTCGAAGCGTCGCACCGGCTCACGTTCGTGCACACGCCACACGGCACGTTCGATCTCGACCTGTCGCTGTCGGCCATCGAGGCGTCGTTCGGGCGCAAGCTGACGCGCGTGCATCGGAGCTGGCTCGTGAACCCCATGTTCGTGAAGGAGCTCGAACGCGAAGGCAGCGACACGCGGCTGCTCGTCGGCGCCGCCGTCGGGCAGCCGGGCGTGCACGTGCCGGTCGCACGCGAGCGCGCGCAAGAGCTGAAAGATCTGCTCCTCGCGAACGCGACCGGCTTGCGCCGAGGCTGAGGTCCGCAGCCCCCGGTCCTGGTATCTTGGAATCGACGGCTCGTACCCTGCACGCGCGGTCCCGTCGGATCGCGAGTCGGCGAGAGCGGCGTCCTGGCATCGATCGTCGCGTGGAGTCGAAATCAATGGCGAGAACGTGGGCCTACGGGCCCGTTGCCGGCATCGCGCTCGCGATCGCCTCGCGGGCCCATGCCCAGCAAGTGAAGCCCCTCGATCCCAACGCTCCCACGCCGACCACGCCCGTCCCGGTCGGTGCGGCCGGCGCGCTGCCCCCCGCTCCGCCTCCTCCTCCCGTCGACGATCCGATGCTCACGCCGCCGCCCGCCGCGGGACGCGAGCTCATGTCGTGGAGCGATGCCGTGACGCTCTCTCGCGCGCGCTCGACGGACATCGGTACGGCGCTCGCCGAGGTGCGTCGCGCCGAAGCGCAGACGCGCACCGCGCTCGCCGCGGTCCTTCCGACGATCAACGGGACCGTGTCGTATCCGCATCAGTTCCTCACGAAGGAGACGTCGGTCCTCGGCAACCCCGGCGATCCGCCGCGCAGCATCACGACGCCGCAGAGCGATTATTTCAACGGCAACGTCACGCTGAGCCAGTCGATCGTCAACGTGCAGGCATGGCACTCGATCAAGACCGGCAAGGAGAACGAGAAGAGCGCGCGTCTCTCTGCGGAAGATACGCAGCGCACGATCACGCTCGGCGTCGCGACGGCGGTGGTCGGCGTCGTCGCTGCCGAGCGCGTCGCCGAGCTGAATCGCATCGGGCTTCGCACCGCGCTCGAGCGGCGCGAGCTGGCCACGCGCAAGCGCGCGCTCGGCGTGGGCACCGGGCTCGACGTGGTGCGCGCCGATCAGGACGTGTCGACGGCACGCGCGTCCGTCGTGAGCGGCGACGAGGCACTCCGGAGGTCGCGCGAGGCCCTCGGGCTCGCCGTCGGCGTGCCCGAGCAGGTCGGCGTGGCGCGGTCGATCCAGATCGACGCGGTCGCTGCCGAGGCCGAGCGCACGTGCCCGCGCATCAAGGACATCGGCGAGCGTACCGACGTCGCGGCCACGCGCCAGCGCGTCGTGGTCGCCGAGCGCAACGTCGGCAACGTCGAGCGATCGTTCCTTCCCACGCTCAACGCGCAGAGCACGCTGGCGTCGACGACCGCGGACCTCGGCGGCAACCAGCCTCGGACGACGTGGAACGTCACGGCGGTTCTGAGCATCCCGATCTGGGACGGCGGCGCACGCTACGGCGCGCTCGGAAACGCGCGCGCGCTGCGCGACGAAGCCACGTTCCAGCTCGAAGCGCAGCGGCGCACGGTCACCGTCGAGGTCGCGCAAGCGCAGCGCGGCATCACGGTCGCCGAGGCCGCGCTCGACGTCGCGCGCCAGGCCGAGAAGCAAGCTGCAGAGGTCGACCGTCTCACGCAGACCGCCTACCGTGCAGGTCAGGGTACGAGCCTCGAGCTCGTGATCGCCGCCGCCGCGCTGCGACAGGCCGATGTCGAGCTCGCGCTCCGCGAGTTCGAGCTCGTCCGAGCCCGGCTCGAGGCGCTGTTCGCCCTTGCGCGCTGTCCGGGAACGACATGAAGAAGGTCATCTACTGGCTCATCGGCGTCGCGGTGCTCGCCGCGATCGCGTTCGCAGGATGGCGTTATCAGAAGGCGCACGCCGCGCCCGAGATCGTCTGGAAGACGTCGCCGGTCGAGAAGCGGAACATCTCCGCGAAGGTCTCGGCGAGCGGGACGCTGCAAGCGACCGTCACGGTGCAGATCGGCGCGCAGGTCAGTGGGCGGATCCAGAAGCTGAATGCCGACTTCAACACGACGGTGAAGAAGGGGCAGCTCCTCGCGAAGCTCGATCCGCAGCTTTTCCAGGCCGCCGTCGAGCAGTCGAACGCGAACTTCCTGTCCGCGAAAGCCGGCGTCGCGAAGGCCGAGGCCCAGCAGAAGGACGCCGAGATGGTGCTCGTGCGCACCAAGGCGCTCTCCGAGCAGTCGCTGGCATCGGCCGCGGATCTCCAGACCGCGGAGACGAACGTCTCGGTGGCGAAGGCCGCCACGGACGTCGCGAAGGCGGCGCTCGCGCAGTCGACCGCATCGCTCCACCAGGCGCAGGTGAACCTCTCGTACACGGAGGTCTTCTCGCCCATCGACGGCACCGTCATCTCGCGTGCGGTCGACGTCGGCCAGACCGTCGCCGCATCTCTGCAGGCGCCGGTGCTCTTCACGATCGCCGAAGACCTCCGCAAGATGCAGGTGCACACGAGCGTCGCCGAGGGTGACGTCGGGCGCTTGCAGGCCGGCATGGACGCGACGTTCACCGTCGATGCGTTCCCCGGCCAGACCTTCAAGGGCAAGGTCGGGCAGATCCGGAATGCGCCGCAGACGCTGCAGAACGTCGTCACGTACGACGCCGTCATCGACGTCGACAACGACAACCTGAAGCTGCGGCCCGGCATGACCGCGACGGTCACGATCGTCTTCGCCGAGAAGGACGACGTCATCGCCGTCGCGAACGCGGCGCTCCGCTTCCGTCCGCCGCCCGAGGTCGCGTCCGCGATCGCGGGCGATGGCGGCGCTCCGCCTGCGGGCTCCTCGTCGGGGGCTCCGCCTTGGGCTGCCGCGTCCGGATCGGCCGGCCGCCGCGGTCGTCCGCCCGGCGGGTCGGGCGCGAACCCCGAGGGCGGTCGCCGCACGGTCTACGTGCTCCGCGGCGCGAATCCCGAGCCGGTCTCCGTCTTCGCGGGGCTCTCGGACGGCACCGTCACGGAGATCATCCGTGGTCTCGAGCCCGGCGATCAGGTCGTGACCGACGTGACCGTGAGCGGGAAGGCTCCCGGCGCACCGACCGGCGGCGGCGCCGGCGGGCAAGGCGGCGCGCCGCGCATGGGGCGAATGTTCTGAGATGGCCGACGAGGCGCTCATCGCCGTGGACGACGTCGCGAAGGTCTACAAGACCGGAGACGTCGAGGTGCATGCGTTGCGCGGAGTGTCGCTCGACATCGTTCCGGGCGAGTTCGTCGCGATCATGGGCTCGTCCGGCTCGGGCAAGTCGACGCTCATGAACATCCTCGGCTGCCTCGATCGACCCACGTCGGGCACCTACACGCTCGCGGGGCGGCAGGTCGCGCGCATGGGACGCGACGAGCTCGCAGAGACGCGCAACGAGGTGCTCGGCTTCGTGTTCCAGAGCTTCAACTTGCTCGCGCGGACGAGCGCGCTCGAGAACGTCGAGCTACCCCTCGTGTATCGCGGCGTGGGCTCGAAGGAACGTCATCGCCGGGCGCGGCGGTCGCTCGACCGCGTCGGTCTCGGCGAGCGCCTCGATCACACGCCCGCGCAGCTCTCGGGCGGCCAGCAGCAGCGCGTCGCGATCGCGCGCGCGCTCGTCGGCGACCCGAAGGTGATCCTCGCCGACGAGCCGACCGGCAACCTCGATTCGAAGACGAGCATCGAGGTGATGGCGCTCTTCCAGGAGCTCGGACGCGCCGGGATCACCGTGGTGCTCGTCACGCACGAGCCCGACATCGCGGAGTTCGCGTCGCGTGTCGTCGTGGTGAAGGACGGCCTCATCCTCAGCGATACGACGCAACAGCCTCGCGAGGCTCGCGTCGAATGAACCCGTTCGTGACGTTGCTCGTCGCGCTGCGGGCGATCCTCCGCAACAAGATGCGCTCGTTCCTGACGACGCTCGGCATCATCATCGGCGTCGCCGCGGTGATCGCGATGATGGCGATCGGCGCAGGCGCGAAGGCCCAGGTCGAGCAGGCGTTCGCGGCGATGGGAACGAACCTCCTCATCGTGCTCCCCGGATCGACCACAGCGGGCGGATCGTTCGGCGGCTTTGGATCGATGCCGACCCTGACCTGGGACGATCTCGCCGCGATCAAGAACGAGGTCGGCACGGTGAAGGCCGTCGCGCCTTCGCTGCGGTCGAACCAGTCGCTCGTGAGCGAGGAGATGAACTGGACGACGAGCGTCACCGGGACGACGCCCGAGTACTTCGACATCCGCAACTGGCCGGTGGCGCAGGGCGCCGTCTTCACGCAGCCGGACGTCGATGCGGGCTCGAAGGTCATCGTGCTCGGCGCGACGGTGGTCGCGCGGCTCTACGGACCGAGCGCGAACCCCGTAGGACAGTCGATCCGCGTCGGCAATACGCCGTTCACCGTCGTCGGCGTCGCGTCGAAGAAGGGCCAGTCGGCGACGGGACAGGACTACGACGACGCAGCGTTCATCCCCGCGACGACGTTCGCGCATCGGATCCAGGGCGGGCTCGGCAAGTTCATGACCGGCCAGATGTACGTCCAGGCGACGAGCTCGGAGACGACCCAGCGCGCGCTCGAGGACATCCGCACGCTGTTGCGCGATCGCCATCACATCGCGCCGGGCGCCGATGACGATTTCTCGATCCGCAACCTCACCGAGATCGCCGGCGCGCAGGCGCAGGGCACGGAGACGATGACGACGTTGCTCGCGAGCGTCGCGGCAGTGTCGCTCCTCGTCGGCGGCATCGGCATCATGAACATCATGCTGGTCAGCGTGACCGAGCGGACGCGCGAGATCGGGATCCGCATGGCGATCGGCGCAAAACCAGGGACGATCCTGCTCCAGTTCTTGATCGAGGCGCTCGTGCTGTCGATCACGGGAGGCCTGCTCGGTGTAGCGCTCGGCGTCGGCGTCGCGGCCTATCTCGCGGGCAAGTTCCACTGGCCGATGCAGATCCAGGTCGACGTCATCGCCATCTCCGTCGCGTTCAGCGCAGCGGTCGGCGTCGTGTTCGGCCTCTATCCGGCACGGAAAGCGTCGCAGCTCGATCCGATCGACGCGCTTCGCTACGAGTGAGTCTGCGAGCCGACCTGCCGCGTCGCCCGTCCGATCACCCCGCTCGCCATTGCCGACGATCTCGGAGCGACGCGGCGGACCGGGAAATACAAAAATAACTTCCGCGCTTCCGCGCTTCTCTTTCAATCTCGGTCTCGGTCTCGCTATGGTCGCGCGCCAATGGCCAAAGGCACCGAGAGCTTCGACGCGGGTTACTACGGCAAGTACTACGGCAGCTCTCGAACGCGCGTGCACGGCGCCAAGGAGATCACGCGGCTCTGCACGGCGGTCACGGGGATGCTCGACTGGTGGGGCGTGCCGATCGACACCGTGCTCGACGTGGGCGCGGGCGTCGGCCTCTGGCGCGACTGGTTCGCGAAGAACCGTCCCAGGACGAAGTATCGCTCGACCGAGGTGAGCCGGTACGCATGCGCGCAGTACGGGCACGAGCAGCGCGACATCACGCGCTGGCGCGCGAACGACGCCTTCGATCTCGTGGTCTGCCAGGGCGTGCTCCCGTACCTCGACGATGCGGGCTGCGCGAAGGCGATCGACAACCTCGGCGCGATGACGGCGGGCTTCCTGTACCTCGAGGCGATCACCAAGAAGGACATCCGCGAGGTGATCGACGACGCGAAGACCGACGTGAAGGTCCACGAGCGCACCGGCGCCTGGTACCGGACGCGGCTCCGCAAGCACTACACCGAGGTGGGCTGCGGGCTCTGGGCGAAGCGGGACGCGCCCGTCCTCTTCTACGAGCTCGAACGGCGCTGACCGGACCGCTATTGCGGTTTTCCGCACGTGATCCAAGGTCGACGATTCACCTCGCGACCGCGTATGTTGGCGTCGAATGCCCCGACGTTCGTCCTCCGGCTCGCCCCGTGAATCCCGTGGTTCCCGTGGATTCGTCCTCGCGTTCGCCGTAGCGACCTCGGTCTCGCTCTCGCCCGCGACGGCGAGCGCGCAGGCGAAGCGCCCGCCGGCGAAGCCGGTACCCGCTGCGCCTGCCGCGCCTGCGATCAAGCCGCTCGTCGAGACGCTGACAGGCGACGCGAAGACGGATTACCAGGCCGGCACCGTGCTCTTCGGCGACGGCGACTACGCGACCGCGCTCCAGAAGTTCAAGAACGCGCACGGCAAGCAGCCGGACCCGCGCCTCCTCTACAACATGGCGTCGGCCGAGAAGAGCCTCCGCCATTACGCGACCGCCGCGAAGCTGCTTCGCCGCTATCTCGCCGAAGGCGGCGCGCTCCTCACGAACGACGACCGCCGCGATGCCGAGGAGCTCGTGAAGGTGATCGAAGCTCTCACCCTCGCCGTGACGATCAACGTCTCGGAGGCGGGCGCGCAGGTCTTCCTCGACGACGAGCTCCTCGGCGTGTCGCCGTTGCCGTCGGGCGCGATCGTCGACATCGGCCAGCGGAAGCTCCGCGCACAGAAAGAGGGCTTCCGCACCCTGACCATGCCGGTGCAGATCGGTCCAGCGCATACCTTCGATCTGAAGCTGGAGCGCCTGCGCGGACGGCTCGAGCTCAAGACCAAGGTCGGAGCGACGGTCTATCTCGACGACAAGCCGATCGGCAGCGGCCCGCTCGTCGTCAGCGACGAGCTGCCCGTCGGAGGTCACGCGCTGCGCATCACGGCGCCGCGCATGCGCACGTACCAGGGTGAGGTCGTCCTCGAGGACGGCAAGGCGCGCTCGCTCGACATCGAGCTCGAGGCCGATCTCGAGCAGCTCTCGGAGGTGCGCGTCGCCGTCGGCTGCGCCGATCCGCGCGTCCGCACGCCGGAGGAGGGGCTCTCGGTCTTCTTCGACGACGGTCAGGTGTCCGCGTCTCCGCTCGGCGTCCGCAAGCGCGTCGAGGACAACAAGGAGGTGCCCGCCTACGTGCCGTTCACGGTGTCGTCCGGGGAGCATCGCGTGCGCGTCCGCTTCCCGGGCTGCGATCCGCTCGAGACGACCGCGAACGCGAAGTCGGCGGGCGCGGTCGACGTCACGGGAATGCTCCCGGCCGAGAACCCGTGGTTCAACGGAACACCCGCAGGCAGCCCGAACGGCTTCCGCGTCAGCGCGGGGGTGACCATCAGCAACGTGAAGTTCGCCAGGTTCCAGAACTTCTTCAATCAGACGAGCTCGCTCGGCGACTCGCCTGCGGACGTCAGCTTTGCAGGTCCCTCGGTCTCGATTGGCACGCAGAGCCGTTGGTTCATGGGCGTCTTCGACGCGCGGTACGTCGTCGGCGAGACGACCGGAACGCAGGTCGCGGTCGCGAACACGCCGCCGCAGCCGGCGATCACGAGCGCGTCGCAGGACGCGTCGCTCGCGATCGGCGACCTCGGCATCCGCCTGGGACCTCGCATCCCCATCAACATCGCGTCGGTCGCCGCGGGAGGGCTCGCAGGCATCGGCGCGATCCACGTGTCGCCGACGGGCCCTTCGAGCAGCACGACCGACGTATTCGTGCGCGGCGGCTTCTGGGCGGGCGTCGAAGCGCAGCCGCTGTGCGACTTCTCTCTCGGCGTGAATTTCTCGCTGTCCGCGGCGACGACCGGCGACTCGAGCGCGAAGGTCGGCGCGTCGTCCGAGGCGGCGTGGTCGATTCACCTCGGCTACGAGCCGAACGTGCTGTGCCGGCGAAAGCGCGCCGGCCTGTACCGGGTCCAGGCAGAGGCCGCGGAAGGAACCCCTCAGCTCACGCCGGCGCCCGCCGCTGCGCCGGCGCCCGCCGCTGCGCCGGCGCCCGCCGC
>JAQBQJ010000143.1 GCA_028287065.1 Labilithrix sp.
ACGCCGCCACGCCGATTTCGTGATCGGGCGGCGCGGCCCCTCCCATTGCTCGTTCGGAGGCCTCATGCGTCACCAGAGCTTGCTTGTCTTGGGATTCACGACCGCCATCATCGCGGCATGCGGTGGCTCCGTCTCGCTCGGGGACCTCGGCTCGTCGTCGGGCAGCTCGACCGTCGGCGACGGAGGCGGCGCGGCCAACGACGGCGGCGCGGCCACCGAGTGCACATCGAAGGCGGACTGCGGCCCAGCGCCGAAATCGCCGGCGATCGTGTGCTCGGACGGATCGCTCGGCGGCAACACCGGCCGGTGCCTGAAGACCGCGACCGGCTGCGGCTGGGAGCGGCGCGAGTGTCCGCCGGACGTCTGCTTCGATACGGGCGGCACGCTCGATCCGAACCTCACCAAGTGCACGGCACCCGCGGACTGCGTGGCCGTCGCCTATCAGAGCGATTGCTGCGGCAACCATCATGCCGCGGGCGTGAACGTCGCGAACGAAGCAAAGGTCACGAAGTGCGCATCGGAGCGCGAGGCCTCGTATCCCAAGTGCACTTGTCCCGAAGGGCCCCCGGTCGCCGACGACGGCTCGACGGGCACGTTCGGCGGCGGACCGCCCGCGGTGACGTGCAACGCATCCGGGCACTGCGAGACGTCGTACAAGGGCGTGACCTGCGGCACGACCACGTGCAACGCCGGGCAGACCTGCTGCTCGGGTCAGCCGTTTCCGTCGCCCACGTGCGTCGACGGCAGCGCGTGCCCCATCTCGCAGCGGAAGCACAAGAAGCAGATCACGTACCTGTCGGAGCCCGATCGCGAGCGCCTGAGCGACGAGCTCCTGCGCTTCCCGCTCGCGACGTATCGCTACAAGTCCGAGAGCGAGAACGATCGCGAGCACCTCGGCTTCATCATCGACGACGTCGCGCCGAGCCCGGCCGTGCAGCAGAGCGGCGAGCGCGTCGACATGTACGGCTACCAGACGATGACCGTCGCCGCCGTGCAGGTGCAGGCGCGCGAGCTCGCGGCATTGAAACGCGAGGTCGAGGAGCTGAAGCGAACGTGCGGCGGCAACGCGAAGAAGCGCTGACGCCACCTCGCATCGACGAGGTCAGCGGCGAGGGCATGATGGAGCCCTGCCGGTGAGTCGCACGCGCTCTTTGTGAAGCGCCACGACTCTTGCGACACACGCCAAGGTATAAGCATGGCTGCATGAACGTCACCCGCCTGCCGCTGCGCCTCACTGCAGATCCACGCCGCGTCATCGCGCGGTCATTCCTACCGGGCGGGACGTCGCGGATTCGCGCCGTCATCGAGCGGGTGCGGGCGCTGCCGGACGGCGAGGTGTCGTCGATGGTCACGGCGCTCGTGAACGACTACCGGCAGCGTCACAAGGACGTTCGTGGGATCTTCCGGCAGAGCTACGCGTCCGCGATCGCGCTGCTCGGCGAGGGCCGCGAGCCGAGCGAGGATCGCCGGCTCCTCCTCGGCGCGTACTTCACGAACGAGTATTCGCTCGAGTCGGTCGCGCTCTTCAACCCGTCGATGGTCGTCCATCCCGATCAGAGCGGCGTCCCGAGGGGCTCGCTCCGCTTCGTCATGAGCCTGCGGGCATGCGGCGAAGGGCACATCTCGTCCATCGAGTTCCGCACCGGAACGGTGGACATCGACCACCACGTCACGGTCGATGCGCCGACGCGTTTTGCGCTCACTGCGCGGCCCGAAGACGACGCGCTGTACGACAAGGGCAGCTACGTCCTCAAGCTCCGCGAGATGAAGGCGCACACGCCACTCGCCGAGCCGATCCTCGCCGTCCTCGACCAGCGCTTCACGATCAGCGACCTGAAGTACGCGATCGACAGGTGCCGGCCGCAGACGGGGCTCACGCAGTACAAGGAGCTCGCCGACAGCATGCTGTGGCTCGCTCACTCGAACTACGAGCTCGATTTTTCCCCTGACGCAGCCCTCTCGGAGCGCGTGATCTTCCCGGTCAGCGAGAACGAGAGCCGCGGCATCGAAGACGCGCGCTTCGTGCGCTTCATCCATCCGGACGGACGCGGAACCTATTACGCCACGTACACTGCATACAACGGGCTTCGCACGCTCCCGCAGCTCATCGAGACGAGCGACTTCCGCTACTTCAAGGTCAACACGCTCAACGGCACGTGCGTGCAGAACAAGGGCATGGCGCTCTTCCCGCGCAAGGTCGGCGACAAGTTCATGATGGCGGCGCGCCTCGACGGCGAGAACATCTACCTGCTCGGGTCCGACAACATCCATTTCTGGAGCGAATCGAAGCTGATCTACGGGCCGAAGTACCCGTGGGAGTTCGTCCAGGTCGGCAACTGCGGCTCTCCCATCGAGACGGAGGCGGGCTGGGTCCTCCTCACGCATGGCGTGGGGCCCATGCGCCAGTACTGGCTCGGCGCGCTGTTGCTCGACCTCGACGATCCTTCGAAGGTCATCGGTTCTCTGAGCGAGCCCCTGCTCGTGCCCAACGCCGACGAGCGCGACGGCTACGTACCGAACGTCGTGTACTCGTGCGGTGCGCTGCTTCACGGCGACCGCTTGATCGTCCCGTATGCCGTGTCCGACAGCCACACGAGCATCGCGACCGTGTCGCTGCCCGAGCTGCTCGCGCGACTGACCGCGACGTGACGAGCTTCGACCGTCTCGTCTTCCGGCCGTCCGACGTCGACCTGCGGAGGTCGCCGCTGCGCGCCTCGCTCGACGCGCCGACGCACGTGCTGGGCGCGTTCAATCCCGGCCTGACACGCCTGCCCAGCGGCAATTTCCTGCTCATGGTCCGCGTCGCCGAGGCGCTCGACGAGCCCGTGTCGAACGGCCAAGTCCGCGCCATCCGCTGGACGCGCGACGGTTACGTCCTCGACAGTCACCCGCTCGGCGCGGTGAGCATGACCGACCCTCGGCAGTTCGCGCTGCTCGGAGGACCCCACCGGCTGCTCGGTCTCACGTCGCTCTCGTGGCTGCTCCCCGTGGAGCTCACGTCCGACGGCCGCGAGATCGTCGCCGTCCACTACGACCGCGCCATCGAGCCCGCCGCGTCGTATCAGGAGTACGGCGTCGAGGACGCACGCATCAGCAAGATCGACGAGCGGTGGTACATGACGACCTGCTCCGTCAGCGCCGAACGTCATTGCAGCACGCTTCACGTGTCCGACGACGGGATGCACTACGCACTTTCGGGAATCGTCCTCGACCATCAGAACAAGGACATGATCCTGTTCGAGGGAAAGGTCGGAGGCAGGTTCGTCGCGCTCACGCGCCCGCTTGGCGAGGTCTATTTCGCGTATCCGGAGGGGAGCCCGTACGCGGGCGGACCTTCGATCCACCTCGCCGCTTCGCCCGACGCGCTGCACTGGAAGCCGTTCGACCAGCCCGGCATCCGCGCTCGGAAGGGCTCGACCTCGAGCATGAAGGTCGGCGGCGGCAGCCCGCCGATCCGGACCGACGCCGGGTGGCTGGCGATCTACCACGGCGTGGAGGCGCGCGAGACCGTCGGCATCTATCGGAGCTTCTGGGCGATGCTCGATCTCGAGGACCCGAGCCGCATCCTCCGGCTCGAGGACGACACGCCGCTGCTCGAGGCCGATCCCGAGCTGACTCGCTCGATCGCCGACCAGATGTACCTGCCCACGCCGGTCGTATTCACGACGGGGATCGCGGACGGCGGAGACCACTACGTCGTCGCGTCGGGCGAGGCAGACCTCGCGTGCCGGATCACGCACATCGCGAAGACGCGGTTCTCGTGACCGCCGCGAGCGCGGCGTGGTGGCAGCGCGGGGTCGTTTACCAGATCTACCCGCGCTCGTTCCAGGACAGCACCGGCGACGGCATCGGGGACCTGCGCGGCATCGAGCGCCGTCTCGACTACCTGACCGAGCTCGGAGTCGACGCTATTTGGATATCTCCGATATGCCGCTCACCCATGGCAGATTTCGGATATGACGTCGCCGACTACTGCGATATCGACCCTCGCTTCGGCACGCTCTCCGACTTCGACAGCTTGCTGACTGCCGCGCACGCCCGTGACCTCCGGGTCGTTCTCGATTTCGTTCCCAACCACACCTCGAGCGAGCATCCTTGGTTCATCGAGAGTCGGAGCTCGCGCGATAATCCGCGACGTGATTGGTATGTCTGGCACGACGCGGCGCCGGGCGGAGGCCCACCCAACAACTGGATCAGCGACTTCGGCGGCTCTTCCTGGGAATGGGACGAGGCAACGGGCCAGTACTACCTGCACGCGTTCCTGAAGGAGCAACCGGACCTGAACTGGCGGAATCCCGCCGTCCGGGACGCGATGTACGAAGTCCTTCGGTTCTGGTTCGCGCGCGGCGTCGACGGTTTCCGCATCGATGTCCTGTGGCATCTCGTGAAAGCCGAGGGCTTTCCCGACAACCCGCCGAATCCCGCGTACCGCGCCGGAATGGGCGAGATGCATCGCGTGCAGCAGCTCCATTCGACGGACCAGCCGGAGGTCCACGCGATCGCCTCGGAGATGCGTCGGATCGCCGATGCGTACGGCGAACGCCTGCTCATCGGGGAGATCTACCTGCCGATCGAGCGGCTCATGCACTACTACGGGCGCGACACGGCCGGCGTCCATCTGCCCTTCAACTTCCAGCTCATCGATGCGCCGTGGAATGCGCGCGGGCTGGCCGCGATGATCGCCGAATACGAGGCGGCGCTACCGCCTGGAGCCTGGCCGAACTGGGTTCTCGGCAATCATGATCGTCCGCGCATCGCGGCGAAGCTCGGTGAAGCGCAGGCGCGTGTCGCGGCGATGTTGCTGCTGACGTTGCGCGGCACGCCGACGATCTACTACGGCGACGAGCTCGGCATCGGTCACGTCGAGATCCCGCCCGCGCAGGTGCAGGATCCACGCGAGCTGCGCGAGCCAGGGCTCGGCCTCGGCCGCGATCCGGTGCGCACGCCGATGCCCTGGGACGCGACTCCGAATGCCGGCTTCACGACCGGTGCTCCGTGGCTGCCGCTGAGCGCGGATTGGGCCGATCGCAACGTCGCGCGGCTCCGGAAGGAACCCGGCTCGATGCTCTCCCTCCATCGCCGCTTGCTCGCGCTGCGCCGCGCGCATCCCGCGCTCTCGATCGGCGACATGGCGCTCCTCGACGGTGTCGAGGCCGCGCCGGACGTCCTCGCGTACGAGCGTCGCCACGGCGACGAACGACTCCTCGTCGCCCTCAATCTCGGAAGCGCACCGCAGGAGCTGGCGCTTCCGGCATGGGCTCGGCATGCGAGGCCGCTCCTCTCCACGCTCGAGAGCGCCGCCGCGCCGAGCGCCGAGCGCATCGTGCTACGTCCCGACGAGGGGATCGTCCTCGCCAGAACCTCGGCGGCGTGAAGGAGAGCTCTCGATGCGCATCGCCATGCTGGCGCCCATCTCGTGGCGCACACCGCCACGCCACTACGGTCCCTGGGAGCTCGTCACGAGCCTCCTCACCGAGGCGCTCGTCGCGCGCGGCGTCGACGTCACGCTGTTCGCGAC
>JAQBQJ010000429.1 GCA_028287065.1 Labilithrix sp.
CGAACGCGTGACGTGCGTCGCGACGCCCGCGCCCGTCGACACGACGTTCGCGAAGTCGTTGTCCGCGATGACGCTGTCGTCGACCTCGAGCTTCGCGCCTTTCTGCGCGACGAGACCGAACGATTGATTGTTGCCCGCGGGCAGGCGCGTCCCTCGCACGACGACGTTCGAGAGCGTGAGGACGGTTCCGGCATTCGACGCGGAGATCCCGTTGAGGACGCTGTCTTCGACGACGATGCCGCTCAGCGTGGTCTTGCTCCCGAACGCCGCGACGCCGCCCTGGAAGCCGCGAAAGGTCATGTTCTTTGCAATGACGTCGATGTTCTCGACGCGGAGGCCCGGCCCCGTTCCGTCTCCCGTCGAGAAGACCACCTGCTCCGGGCAGCGACCGATGATCGTGACGCTCTTCGTCGGAGTGAGCTTCTCCTTGTATGCGCCGGCATCGACGGCGATCGTCGCGCCGGCGGCGGCGGCGGCGAGCGCTTCGGTCACGGTGAGGAAGTGAGACGCGTCGACCTCGCCTGCCGTGTAGGAGGCCTTCACGAAGAGCGTCGCCCCCGGGGGAGGAAACGGCGCGTTGCAGTCGGTCACTGGCTCACACGTCGTGCTGCCGAGGCGCTCGCGCGTACCCGCGGGACACGCGTTGCTCGGCAAGACCGCATCGCAGCCCCATCCCGATGCATGCGTGGTGAAGCCCTTGGCGCAAGCGGTGACACCCACGGGGACGCAGGCGTCTGCGCCGACGCGCGCCGCGGTGCCTGCTGCGCACGCGGCCTTGGGGAGTGTCGGCTCGCATCCGGCGTGGTGCGACGCGTCGTCGATGAGATGAAAGCCGTCGGCGCACGCCGCCGGCGTCACATCCGGCGGCGGCGTCGTGGGGGTCGCGGGGCCCGTCGGATCGCCGGCCGAGCTCCCGCAGGCCGTGAAGGTCCGCGCGAGCGCGAGCGCGACCCAGAAGAGCAGACCCTTGCGCACGGCCCCATCCTGGCCCACCACTGGAGGCTGTCAACCATCCACCATCCACGATTTGGCGTCGGCGTGGACGCGGACAAGCCTCCCCCCGTAGGGGACGAGCGCGCTCAGCGCATGTACGGCAACGACCCGTACTCGACGAGCTCGAGCTGGTTGCCGAACGGATCGAGAAAGTACTGCGCCTTGAGGCCGGCGGCCGGTCCATCGGAGAGAGCGATGGGCCCGGCCATGACGCGCACTCCCTTCGACGTGAGGTACGAGACTGCGGCGGCGAGGTCCTGCACCTTGAACGCGATGTGGTGCCCGCCGGCATCGCAGTTGCGCGGCGGCTCGCGGCGGGCGTCCAGCGGTTTCTCGTAGCGGAGCAGCTCCAGCATCACGTTCTCGGCAACGCGCATCATCGCGATGCGAATCCGCGCGCCGGGGACGTTGACGTGCGCCGCCGTCCAGTCCGTGCCGTCCGGCATTCGAGGGATCTCCGCGGCGTCGAACGGACCGAGCCGGTACAGCTCGGTGCCGCCGATGACGTCTCGGTAGAAGGCCACGGCCTCGTCGAGGTCCGGGACGGTCAACGCGACATGATCGACACGCTCGAGCGCAGGCAATCCACCCATGACTTCACCCCCTCCAATCGACTCGGCCGAGCCTATCGACCGCTCCTGCGACGCGACCATCCTCCCCAGGGACGATGGCATCCTGGCGGGTGACCTGAGGTCAGGCTGCCCTGGAGCAACGATGCTGGGGTACGCGCGCGGGCGGCGTGGACCCAGCTCACTCCGTTGAGTTGCGCGATGCCGGATGAGATACCGCGCTCGTGACGCTTCCGCGGCTATCGGGCCCAGCGCACACGGTGAGTGCGCGTCCGAGAACCTTCATGTGGCCAGGCAACGGATCCGGTCGATCCACCGACCGCTCCATCGGCGGCGCGCCCAGATGACGCGCCCCGATGACGGCAGGCGCGCGGGCGTCATGACGTAGCGCATTCATGAATGGCCCAGTCGATGCTTCCACGTCGACCATGAAGATCGGTTGGACGGCGAAGCGGGCGATCGCGAGTGTGTGCCTCGTCGCGGCGTACGGAGCGCTCACGATCGGATGCAGCGCGCCTACGGACGACACGAGCACCGCCCCCGCGGAGACCGCCCCCGCTGGGACCAAGCAGGCCCGCGCGTCGGCCGAGACGAAGCAGGCGTTCGGCGTCGACCATTGGTCCTCCCGAGGGAGCGCCGGCGACGCGGTGGTCGAGGGCACAGACGAAAGCGGTAGGGTTCGCGTTCGGTTCGAGCGCACCGTCACGACGGACGCCGCAGGTGATGCGCATGGCGCGATCACGGCGAACCTCGACGGCGCTCCGATGTTTCAATATGTCGTTTCCGCCAGCGGCGAAGGCAAAGTACTGAGGAACGACTTTCCCAACAGTGCGCACGCCGTTGAAGCAGCGCGCGCCGCGCTCGCGGACCTCGACAACGCAGGAGGGGCGCTCGTGCAAACGAAGAGCCTCGAGACCCTGGACCTCGTCAGTCCGGGAGGACCACCCCTGGTGAAGGGCTGCGTAGCGAGCCTCGTTGCGGTGGCGTGCATCGTCGCCGCTTCGTGCGGCCTCGGCGGTGGTGCGGGGGCAGAGGTGCTAGGCGCGGTGGCCGAAGCGGGCACCGAACAGTGCCGGTAAGCGAGAAAAATACGGACGGTCAGAACGATGCCTGAGCCACAGCGGGCGGGGTCGTGCCGGCGGGCGTGGCCGGCGCGTCGGGAGGCGCGGGCGTAACCGGCGGCGGCTCGGGCGAAGCCG
>JAQBQJ010000433.1 GCA_028287065.1 Labilithrix sp.
GTGCGCTGGGCCGATATTCCACCAAGCCGGTGTGACGGCACGCAGGGCTTGTTCGGTGCCCGTCGCAACCGAGCGAAAGACGACTCCGCCCGGAGTCGCATCGCCAACCAGTACCGTTCCACGCCCACCGACGGCGCAAAGCTTCGTCGATACATCGTCCGCGATGCATGGGCTCACGGCGAAGAGATCTTCCTGCGTGGGCGACGCGATGCGCGTCCACGCTTGTGGGGTCTTGGCGCTCCGCCGCGCGACGACAGTCCCGCCTGTGCCCACGGCTACGATCCAATCCGGCGTCTGAGCGACACCGTGAAGATCCGTCGTCACCGGCGATGCCTCGGGCTTCCACATGGAATCAGCGTCTTCGCGCCGAACGATGACGCCGCGCGCCCCAACCGCAACGACGGACGAGGCGCTGACCGTGACTGCGGCGAGCGATAGGTGGTCCGGCAGCGTGTCGAGCGCAGGCTGCTTGTCCGTCACAATCCCGGGCACTCGTTCCGTGAGGGCGACCCCGAGTTTGGAGACGCCGTACACGTGCCGCCCATCGCACGCCAGTGCGGCGAACGCCGGCTTCGGTTGTGCGCTCGCGAGCGTGCCTGATGGGAATGGCTCGAACAGGCGAAGTTCAACGCGAGGCGTTCCATCGTTCACCTCCGGCGCCGATCGCTTGCAGCCTCCGAGCGCAATCGCGAAGATGATGGCGATCTGTGGACGATGGCGCACGGGCGCGGAGTCTGAGACGAGCGGCCGGCGCATGCAAGGACGCCAACCGCTCGTCTCGACACGCCGGAGCGACGGCTCGAACCCGGTGCCTCGTGCACACGGACGCCGCAAGGGGCTGGAACTCAAACGAAAGGAGTGGTGGAGGCGCCGGGAATCGCCTCGGGGTGTACGAGTCTTCGAGTACACCCCGAGCGATGAGCGGCGCATGCCTGAGCGGCACGGCGAAGCCGTGCCGCGAGCAGTGGTGGAGGCGCCGGGAATCGAACCCGGGTCCGAAAATATCGAGGCCAGCTGCTTCTACGTGCGTATCCGGCCGTTTATTTCATCCCGATTTGCGCGGGTCGGCGCGCTCTCCTCGGGATTATCCACCTGTTTGATCTCGCCTCACGCCCGGTGACCCGACGCTCGGCCAGCCAGTTTGTTGACGGTCTTCTCCGAGGCACTGGCAGGCCCCGGGTCGACCGGCTCTCAGGACTGCTGTTTAGGCAGCGAGAGCAATTGCGTTATCGTTCGCAATTGTTTTTGCCCAAAGATTTTTACGTGGTCTTTCGGCAGCCACGGCACGCAGCAAGCTGGTCGAGATCTCCGTCGAAGCCGATCGCCCCCGATTGGTGAAAGGCTCGAGGAACGTAGGTCGGCGGACCCGCGCACGCAAGGGCGGAGCTAGCCGAGCAGCAGAGCCTCGAGCACGGGGACGAAGTGAGCCACATCCAGCGGCTTCCGCAGGAACATGTCGTAGCCCGCCGCAAGAGCTGCATCCCGACACCCGTCCTGCGCGTAGGCACTGAGCGCGACAGCCGGTGTCGCACGGTTCTCGCGCGTCGACCGCACGCGACGGATCAGATCGTACCCGTCGTTGTCGGGCATGCAGATGTCGGAGACGATCAATGCAGGATGCACGCTTGCGAGCACCGTCATCGCCTCGTCGACCGAGCCCGCCACCACCACCTCGCGGACGTGCCTGCCGAGGATGAGCGCGAGCAGCTCGCGCATCTCCTCGTCGTCGTCCACGGCCAGGACGACCGCATCGTGGAGCGCGACACCCATCCCGACCATCACAGCACCCCCACTTCCGCATGTCCAAGCCCACCGCGCACGCGCGGTCCCTTGTCGCGGCTCGGCCGCGTAACATCGAGCGACCGATGAAGAAGTGCGTCCATCCGTCGCACCGAGGTGTGCGTACGCTCGCGCTCACCGCGAGCCTCCTCCTCTACTACTGTGCAGCATCGCCGACGGCCGCCCACGCCTGCGGCGCCGCCTATCCCGGAGGCCCCGTCATCTGCGACGCGCGCCAGGGGCCGCCCGGCGCGTCGTCCGCGCCCACCATCGCGCGCATCGCCGCGAGCTACGCATTCACGTCGACCACGATCCTGTTCGGCGACGGACGCCGCGCCGATCTCACGCGTCACGCGGTCTTCGGTAGCGTGCAGATCCCGTTCACGCCCTCCGGCTCGCTCACCGCGCAGATCGGCGCGGGCGGCATCGCCGGCGGCACGCTCGTGCATGGAGCCGCACGCGACGCCATCGGTCCGGGCTTCGCCGCATTCACCGGCGTCGCGTGGCGCGTCGTCGACGCGCGCGATGCACTGCCGTTCGTGCAGCTCACCGCGACGCTCTCCGCCACGCACACGCTCACGCGCACCGACGATCGCGGCACCCGCACGGACGGCACGACGTCGCCCGGCGCGCAGCCCGAGACGCCGCGCTTCACCGCGCTCGATCTCCGCGTCGGCGCGATCGCCGGCAAGACCTTCGCCGAGGTCTTCACTCCGTACGTCACCGCGCGCGCGTTCGGCGGACCGATTGCATGGCGCTTCGACGGCGCCGAGGTCACCGGCACCGACCTCTACAAGTACCAGCTCGGCGGAGGGCTCTCGCTCGCGCTCTTCGATCGCAGGCTCGACGTCTTCGCCGAAGGCATCGCGCTCGGCGAGCGCGGGATCGCCGCCGGCCTCGGCACCACGTTCTTCTGATGTAGGATCGCGGTCGATGCGCGCCGCTCGAGTCCTCGCGTTCGTCACGACCGCCGCCGTCTCGTACGGCGCGTTCGCCTGCGTTCGCGAGGGCGCGCCGGTCGTCGCTCCGGTCGAGGTCACCGCCGAGACCGCGGACGGCGGCGCCGTCCCGCTCTACGTGACCGCGCCGCCGCCGGTCACACGCGACCGCTGCACCGCACGCCTCCGGCCTTCGCCGATCAAGACGAGGGAAGGCTGCACGCTCGACGAGCGCCTCTCCCACGGCAACGGCACGCTCCTCTATCCATGCGCGGGCGACGGGCCCGTCGAGGCCGTCTTCGCCGAGCACCGCTTCCAGGGGCGGATCACGGGCACGGCCGTCGTCCTCGCCCTCACGACCGAGCTCGACTGGGACGACGGCTGTCACTGGGAGACGAAGCAGGGCATCCGCGGCGACTGGAAACGCGATGGGACCGACGCCGGCAAGCATCCGAAGCTCGCGTGGAGCTACAGCGAAGCACCGGTGAGCGGCACGGGATGCTTCGGCGCCTGCACGGCGAAGGCCGACATCGACGTCGACGATCTCCAGCCGTGACCTCGGCTGTTGCATGCGCGCGGCATCGCGCCGTGCGTTCGTGACACGCGCGCGCACGCCGCGAAGGGCCCGCTCGGGGCAGTTTGCACCGGCAGTTGCGATGCCGGAAATCACGCGCGTCCTACATGTGCTGCTTGCGAACGCGAGTGGTCGCGAGGCCTGTCGTTTGCACGATGCGCGGCCAGGAGATCCACCATGAATTCCAACCAGAAGCAGGCTGGGCGCATCCGTGATGCACGAGCAGCGGCCCATCGTTCGGACGATGGCGAAGCGTTCCTGCCCGACCCCACGAACACGGATTCCCACTACCCGCTCGGCGCCACGGACGGCGAGTCGTTCGCCGAAGAATTCATCGCCTCGGCCACCGGCGGAGAACCGGTCGAGATGGATGCCCAGGACGAGGTCATCGAAGAAGAGTGGGGCGGGCCTTTTCTGGAGCTCGATGCCGAGTCCGGCGACGGCTCCGAGCCGATCCCCGAGCCTCCGCTCGTTCACAAGCTTCCGCCGCGCCTCCACTGAAGTATCTTGGGAGGGCAGATGCCCCTCCCGCCGAAGCCGAAGGGCCAACCCGACGATCTCGCAGAGGTCGACCGCGCATTGTCCGTGCTCCAGGGGAGGCACCCCGAGCACGAGCGCGTGAGGCGCGAGGATCAAGAAGCCCGCACCCGTCGGGCCGCGGCGCTCGACGAGGCCGCGCGGATCGAGAGCACCAAGAATCGCTCTCGGTATGTTCGTCTCGCCGCGATCGCGATCCCGGTCGTCGCGCTCGTCGTGTTCGTCGGGACGCTCGGGAAGCGCGAGATGGAGAGGCGTGCGCGCGTCGAGCATGCCGCCGACCCATTCCGCGCGGCCGGCTTCACGACCGTCGAGACGTCTTCACCCTCCGCCGCGGGATCCCTCGAGGCGACCGTCGAGCCGGGATGCCTCGTCGCCGTGTCGACCGACAAGGCGCCGCTGAAGGTCACGCGCGGCGGCACGAGCACCGACGGCGCGAGCCCCATGCTCTTCTGCACGTGCGCGAGCGAGCGCGTGAGCATCGCCTCGAACGTGGGCGCCGGAGGTGGGCTCACGCTCCTTCGCGCCGACGCCGCGACCATCGGCGGCTCGCGCGCATTCCCGTTCGCGCCCTTCGAGGTCGGATCCACGATGCGCAGCGACGAGGCCTGCAACGAGGCATCGCTCGACGCGTGGATCGATGCAAAGCGCTACCCGCCCGCGCCGACCGACAGTCCGTGGCAGACGACGTGGCCCGAGCGACGTCCCCTCGCTGCCGCCGGCCTCCAGCTGAAGGCGGTCCTCGGCGCGACGAGCCCGTTCGCGGTCGTCGCGACCCCGAAGGACAGCTGCCTGTTCGCGATGAGCGCATTCCCCACCGATCGACTCGGGCTTCGCGCGAACGGCGGCGCCACGCCGATCACCGACGCACCGGGCTCGCTCGTGCGCTGCGCGCAGGAAGAGTCGACCATGCTCGTGACCCGCGAGGGCAAGGGTGAGGTCGCGGTCATGATCGCGCCCGCACGCGCGGTCGCCGGCATGCTCGGGCTCCGCGAGATCATCCGTCAGAACGGGCTCGCCATCGGACTCGCGACCGTTCCTGCCGCCGACCGCGGATGGGACGCGAAGCAGGTGCTGCTCGCGAGCCAGATCCCCGAAGCGACGATCACGATGGGCGCCGCGCCCGACGTCGCGCTCGATCCCGAAGCGCGCGTCGCTGCGCTCTCGTTCGAGACCCCGAACGCGCTCACGCCCGAAACGCCCGAAGGCACGTACTCGTATTGCGATCCGCCGCTCGACGCGAAGATGCGCGAGGCGACGTGCGTGTTCTCCGGCTCGCAGAAGTGGCGCACCGATGCCGGCGCCGAGGCCATCGGCGGCATCGCGCGCGCGAAGCTGCCCTTCTGGCTGTTCGCGATGCAGACCGCGAGCGACCCCAACGCGCTGAAGGGCATGACGCAGCTGTTCACGCTGGCGCGTCGCATCGGTCGCGACGGCTTCATGCCGACCACGCTCGAGGCGCTCACCGAGCTGCCGAACGGCGTCGAGGTGCTCGGACGCACGGGCGAGGACGCGATCATCGCCGTCGGCGTCGCGCCGGCCGAGCCTTACGTCTACACGCTCACCGAGGGCGCACCGTGGACGCTCGACGATCCGCCGCACGTCATCCCGATGAAGCCGCTCGCGAAGATCACGCTCACGAGCTCGCTGAAGACGCTGCCACCGAAGGCGTCGCGTCGCACCGTGGTCTTCCGCAGGCAGAAGCACTAGGCAGAGCGCGATGCGGTTCTCCGACTACGAGCGCATCGTCTTCTTCACCGGCGCCGGACTCTCGGCGGAGAGCGGCATCCCCACGTACCGCGGCAAGGGCGGGATGTGGAGCGAGTACGACTACGAGGACTACGCGTGCGAGCGCGCATTTCGTCGTGACCCCGAGAAGGTCTGGGACTTCCACGACAAGCGCCGCGCCGCGGTCTTTGCATGCGAGCCGAACGACGGACATCGCATCATCGCCGAGGTCCAGCGCGAACGGCCCGGCACGGTGGTCATCACCCAGAACATCGACGGCCTGCATCAGCGCTCCGGTGCAACCGACGTGATCGAGCTGCACGGAAGCCTGTGGCGCGTGCGCTGCGATCGCGAGCACGTCGTGCGCGACGACGCCTCCGTGCCCATGAGCCCGCGCAAGTGCAGCTGCGGTGCGTACTGGCGGCCCGACATCGTATGGTTCGAGGACTCGCTCGATCAGCGGAACCTGCGGCGCGCGCACGAGCTGCTCGAGAGCTGCGATCTCGTCGTCAGCATCGGCACCTCCGGCGTCGTGTATCCGGCCGCCGATCTCCCTCGCATCGCGATGCGCAGCGGCGCCACGTCCGTGGAGATCAACCTCGACGAGACCCCGGTGAGCGCTCTGTACCAGCATCGATTGCGCGGGAAGGCCTCCGAGATGCTCGCTTCGATGCGCTGAAATCCGCATCGTGCTACCCCTTCGGCCATGCACCCCAACGTCATCCAGACCGACGCGGCGATCACGGAGCTGCTCGAGGATCTGTACCGCCACAGGCGCATCGCGGTGCTCGGGATCAAGACCGAGGCGCAGGCCGATCAACCGGCGTTCTACGTGCCGAAGTACTGCGTCGATGCCGGCTTCGACGTCGTGCCGGTGCCCGTCTACTACCCGGAGACGACGACGATCCTCGGTCGCCCCGTCTTCCGCAAGCTCACGGACGTCACGCCGCCTGCCGACATGATCAACGTGTTCCGGCGCGCGAAGGATCTTCACGCGCATCTCGACGACATCCTCGCCGCGAAGCCGCGGTCGGTGTGGCTCCAGCAAGGGATCAAGGACGCAGGCTTCGCCGAGAAGGTGGCGAGCGCCGGAATCAAGGTCGTGCAGGACCGCTGCTTGCTGGTGGAGCTGCGACGGCGGGCGGAGGCGGGGCGCTGAGCGGCGCACCGTAGCTGCCGCTCCATCCGTCCTCGAAGATGCCGTCGAGGCGAGCCGGAACCTTGCCGCCGTCGACGATGACGCCGACGTTGCGGCTCTTCGTGAAGTAGTCGCCCTCCCAGTTGCTCGTGCCGACCCAGGCGTGCGACGTGGGACGCGCTCCGTCGACGACCATGTACTTTGCATGCGCCACGCGCGCGAAGGGGATGTCGCCGCCGGAGAAGCGCGGGATCGTGATCACGCGCACCTCGACGTTCGTTACCTTCGCGAGCTCGTCGAGCACCTGACGCGAGTCGGTGCCGGGCTTGTTCGACCAGTCGGAGACGAGCAGGCGCACGCGCACGCCGCGCGCAGCGGCGCGACGGAGCGCATCGTCGAGCGTGGGGAACGGGCTGCCGTCGCGCTCCTTGGTCTTGTAGGTGAGGACCTGGACGTCGATGGTCTGCGCCGCGCCGTCGAGCAGCGCGACGAGGCGCGGCAGCTCCCATGCGGACTCGTCGGGGAGCCAACCCTTCGGGCTCGCGACGAGCGTGATGCGCTCGCCGGTCTGCGCGCGCACGTCGGGCCGCGCCACGTTCGCGCTCGCGTGTGCATGCACGCGCGTGGCGGCATCGGCGCCGCCGGCGAGCTGCCAGTCGGTGTCGAGGATGTCGAGCAGCGCGCCGGCGATCGCGTTCGATCGTACGTGCACGCCCATCTCCTGGATGTGCGTGAGCGCGCGCCAGTCGAAGTTCTGGCTGCCGACGAAGGCCTCTTCGCCGTCGACGACGAAGTACTTCGCGTGGAGGATGCCGCCGCCGCGCTTGCCGAAGTCGAGGATGCGAACGGTTGCGCCGGCGCGACGAAGGCGCTCGAGCGTGTCGGGGTACTTCGGCGCGAAGACCGAGTCGGCGAGGAAGCGAACGCGGACGCCGCGCGCCGCCGCACGCTCGATCGCGACGATGACGGGCGTGAGCTTGCTGGTCGCGAGATCCTTCGGTTCGGCCTCGCTGGCGTAGAACTCGGCGAGGTCGACGGTCTGCTTGGCGCCCTCGATCATGGCGACCCACACGTCGGCGGCATTCGGCACGTCGGTGTGATCGAGCGTCGTCTCGACGGGCGGCGACTCCACCAGCTCCAAAAACGAACCGGGGTTCGAAAACGAACCGGGGTTCGAAAACGAACCGGGGTCAGGTGGGTGGCATGCCGCGCCGAGGAGCAACAAGAAGAGGAGTCGTTTCATCGCGTTCTCGGGGGCGCAGCGTAGCTCGTATCGTAGGATGGACGCATGGGAACACCGAAGACGGTGCTCGTGACCGGAGCATCGAGCGGCATCGGACGCGCCCTCGCCGTCGAGCTGGCCCGTCGCGGCGCGCACGTCATGGCGGCCGCGCGTCGCGAGCCGGAGCTCACCAAGCTGTGCGCCGAGATCGCCGCGAGCGGCGGCAAGGCGAGCTTCACCGTCTGCGACGTCGCCGATCCCAAGGCCGCCGCCGAGCTCGTTCGCAGCACCGACCGCGAGCTCGGCTCGCTCGACATGGTGATCTCGAACGCCGGCGTCGGCGGCTCGACGCATTCCGCGCGGCTCGACGTCGAGAGCGTGTCGCGCATGATCGACATCAACGTGCGCGGCGCGATCGCGCCCCTCGTCGCGGCGATCCCTATCATGCTCGCGCAGAAGCACGGTCAGCTCGTCGGCGTGTCGAGCCTCGCCGGCCGGCGCGCGCTGCCCACGGCCGCGGCCTACAACGCAACGAAGGCTGCGCTGAGCACGTTCCTCGAGACGCTACGCATGGACCTCGATCCGGCTGGGATCAAGGTCACCGACGTGCAGCCCGGCTTCGTGTCGACCGACATGACCGCGAAGAACGAGTTCCGCATGCCTTTCATCTGGACGCCCGAGAAGGCCGCGACGTTCGTCGTCGATCGGCTCGAGCGCGCGCCGCGCATCATCGCGTTCCCGCTCCCGCTCGACCTGCTCACTCGCTTCGCGCGGCACCTGCCGTATGCGATCCATTCGTGGGCAACCCGGCAGCTCGCAGGCAATCGCTGAAGAGCGCGCCGAGGTCGCCCACGGGCGGCGTCTTGCCCTCGGCCTCGTATCTCGTACGCGACAGTGCCGCGAGCTCGAGCGCGACGCGCGCGAGATCGGCATCGTCGAGCCCCGCGACCTCGCGATTGATGCGCAGCCACGTGAGCGCGACCAGATCGCACGCGAGCTCCGTGTGCGCGGGCTCGTCGAACGGGCCGTGATTGTGGAAGTGCGCCCAGTCGTGTAAGCCCCACACGAGCGCGCGGAGCGAAGGCGCGGCGAGCCAGAACATCTCGGTCGGCCGCACGCGCCTCTCGTAGAGGATGTCCGTCGCAACGTCGATGGCGTAGGGCGCGAGCGCCCATTCGTCTTCGAGGCCGTAGCCCTTGGCATGAAAGCGCGCGAGCTCGCGCGGGAGAAACGTGGAGTCTGCACCGTCCTTGAAGACGAACACGAGATCGCCGGGGTTCTCCGCATCGATGATCATGCGCTTGTCGAGCTGGGCCGCGTGACCGTTCGCCGCGGGTCTGCGCCACTCGAGCACGTCGCTCTCGCACCACGCCCATGCATCGAACACGGTGTCGATCGCGAAGCCGACGCGATCGAGGACGTGTCGAACGCTCGGGACGGAGGGGACTGCGAGATGGGTCACGAGCACGTTCCGGACCGTCGACACTGGCAGATGTCAGAAAGGCGCGCTAGAAGGAGGAGGGGTTGATGACTCAGCTGTTGCCGCCGAAGAAGGAGGTCGCGCTCGCTCTCCTCGAGAGATCGAATGTCGACGTGTACCTCGACCCTCGAGCCAAGGGTGTCGTGGTGCCACCGCAGTTCCGCAAGGAGCCGCGCCTCATCCTCAAGATCGGCCTCAACATGCCGGTTCCGATCCCGGACCTGCGTCTCGACGAAGACAGCATGAGCTGCACGCTGTCGTTCAACCGGTCGCCGTTCTACTGCGTCGTGCCCTGGTCGAGCGTCTTCGCGATGGTCGGCGAGGACGGACGCGGCATGGTCTGGCCCGACGACGTCCCGCAGGAGCTCGCGGTGAAGGTCGTCGATCCGAACGCCGAGCGCGGCGCTGGACCCTCGCCCGTGTCCGCCGCTCCGGCGTCGGCGCAGGCCGCTTCTTCGCCAGGTGGCGATGCACGTCGCCGCAACGGACGCGCCGCTCCCCGCGAGCGCGCGCCTTCGGCCTCGAGCGAAGACCTGGCGAGCGCCAGCGGCAAATCGTCGAGCTCCGCGAGCTCGGGCAGCAAGCGCAAGAAGAAGAAGGAGGAGGGCGCTCGGCCCGTCCTCGTCGCCGTCCCGTCAATCTCGTCCTCGTCCTCGTCCTCGCCCTCACCCGTCGCCGCGGTCAAGCCGGTGGCTTCGGACGATCGCGATCGCGATCCCGAGCCTGGGCAGCGTCGCTCCGCCAGGGACGGCGGGCCCGCATCCTCGCGCGAGGGCGAGCCGCGCGAGCGTCAGCCGCGCGACGGAGTCTCCGCCATCCCGTCCGCTCCGGCGCGTCCCTCGCCGTCGCTCCGCCAGCCTCCGCCTTCGCAGCGCCGTCCGCCGGGTCCGCCGGGCGATCAGGCCCGACCGAAGCGCGAGCTGCCGCCGTACCTGCGCGTCGTGAAGTAGCGTCTCGCCCGTCTCGCCCGCTTTTCCCTTTTCGCGACGCGAAAAGAGTGGGTAAGAAGGCTCTGTGTCGCGTTCCGCGAAGAAGCGATCGAGCAAGCTGTCGCTCGTCGGGCTCGGTGTGCTCGTCGTCGTGGTGCTGCTCGATTTCTTCCTGAAGGCGATCATCCCCGACAGCTCGATCCGCCAGCTCCTCATGCTCGCGGCGTGCAACGTCCTCGTCGCGCTCTCGCTGAACGTCATCAACGGCATGGCCGGGCAGTTCTCGATCGGCCACGCGGGCTTCATCGGGATCGGCGGCTACACGAGCGCGGTCATGGCGTCGCACCTCCACGCGTCGCTCGGGGGAGGGGAGCCCACGTTCGCGCGCTCCTTCATCGTCGTGCCGGTTTGCCTCGCGGCCTCGGCGGGCATGGCCGGCGTGTTCGGTCTCTTCGTCGGCCTCCCGAGCCTTCGGCTGCGCGGTGACTACCTCGCGATCGTCACGCTCGGCTTCGCGGAGATCTTCCGGCTCGTGATCGCAACGGCGCAGGCGAGCGATCCGACCGCGAAGGGCGGGCTCCTCACGAAGATCGGCGGCGCGCTCTCGAGCCTCGGCGGGCAGAACGGCTACCAGGGCATCGCGAATCAGGGCGTTCCGCTCTACGCGGGACCGTTCTGGGTGTTCGGCCTCGCGTTCGTGCTCGGCGTCATCGCGTGGCGCATCAAGTTCAGCGGATGGGGCCGTGCGCTCCGCGCGCTGCGCGAGGACGAGATTGCCGGCGCCGCCGTCGGCATCGATCCCACGCGCTACAAGGTCACGTCGTTCGTCATCGCGGCGGTCGGAGCCGGCATCGCGGGCGGCCTGATGGCGATCATGCGCGACGGCACGCCGACCGTGAACCCCGACAACTACAACTTCGCCGCCTCGTTCGACGCCATCACGATGGTCATCCTCGGCGGCTCGGGCAGCGTGACGGGCTCGGCGATCGGCGGCGTGTTCATCACGTTCACCATCAAGGCCATCGAGCTGCTGCAGAACACGGGCGTCGTGCAGGATCTCCGGCGCAGCATCGAGGGCCTCGATCTCAACGCGCTCCGCATGATCATCTACGCGATGGTCCTCGTCGCGCTCATGATCCTCCGCCCCGAAGGGCTGCTCGGCGAGCGCGAGCTGTTCCAGAAGCGCCCGCCGCCCAAGCCGAAGGGGCCCACGAAGAACACGGCCGCGCCGCCCGATACCCCGGCGACGGTGAAGGCGTAGTCGTGGAGCTCGTCCTCCAGCACGTGTCGAAGAACTTCGGCGGCCTCCGCGCGGTCGGCGACGTCGGCTTCACGGTCAAGAAGAACGCCATCTTCGGCCTCATCGGTCCGAACGGCGCGGGCAAGACGACCGTCTTCAACCTGATCACCGGCGTATACAAGCACGACGAAGGCACGATCCGCTTCGGCGACAAGGACCTCGCTCCGCTGAAGCCGGCGCAGATCGCGGCGGTGGGCATCGCGCGCACGTTCCAGAACATCCGCCTCTTCTCGCAGCTCACCGTGCTCGAGAACCTCCTCGTCGCATGCGAGCTGCAGAAGCGCGCCCACCTCGCGGCCGCCGTCCTGCGCCTCCCCGTGCACTACGAGGACGAGGAGGCGATGACCGAGCGCGCGCGCGAGCTCCTCCGCGTGTTCGATCTCGAGGACGTCGCCGAGGAGCCCTCGACGTCGCTGCCCTACGGCAACCAGCGCCGGCTCGAGATCGCGCGCGCGATGATGCTGAAGCCGAAGCTGCTGCTCCTCGACGAGCCCGCCGCGGGCATGAACTACGGCGAGGCCGAAGGCCTGAAGACGCAGATCCGCTGGCTCCGCGACACGTTCGATCTCTCCGTCGTGCTCGTCGAGCACAACATGCAGGTCGTCATGGGCGTGTGCGAGGACATCCACGTCCTCGATCACGGCGAGACGATCGCGCACGGCACGCCCGACGAGGTGCGCCAGCATCCCAAGGTCCTCGCCGCTTATCTGGGCGAGGACGAGAGCGAGACGGAGGCGCGCAGCGAAGGCGCTCCCTTCCGATCGGACAGCAAGGGCGCATGATGCGCGTCGCTCATCCCACGCGTCCGCTCGTGAAGGTCGAAGCCGGCGCGCCGCTGCTCGAGCTCGACGACGTGCGCGTCGCGTACGGCGGAATCAAGGCGCTCAAGGGCGTGAGCCTGAAGGTGTTCCCCGGCGAGATCGTCGCGATGATCGGCTCGAACGGCGCCGGCAAGACGACGACGCTGAAGAGCGTGATGGGCCTCTTGCCGCTGAGCGGCGGCACGATCCGCTTCGGCGGCAAGGTGATCTCCGGCCACCCGCCCGAGGACCTCGTCGCCGCCGGCATCTCGCTCTCGCCCGAGGGCCGCGCGATCTTCCCGAACCTCACCGTCCGCGAGAACCTCGAGCTCGGTGCGTACCTGCATCGTCATGCGCCCTCGATGCGCGAGACGATCGACGACGTGACGAAGCTGTTCCCTCGGCTCGGCGAGCGCATGTCCCAGGAGGGCGGAACGCTCTCGGGCGGCGAGCAACAGATGCTCGCGATCGGACGCGCGCTCATGGCCCGACCGCAGCTCCTCTTGCTCGACGAGCCGTCGCTCGGCATCGCGCCGAAGCTCGTGCAGCAGATCTTCGCGGCCATCCGCGAGATCGCCGCCGCAGGTGTCACGATCCTCGTCGTCGAGCAGAACACGCGCATCGCCCTCGCGACCGCACGGCGAGCCTACGTGCTGCGCACCGGCGAGATCGCGCTCAGCGGCGAAGCGAAGGACCTCGCGGCGAACCCCGAGATCCAGGCGGCATATCTCGGCGGCTGATCGCGGCGAGACTCAGCGCGCGAACGAGCAGCCATGCGAGAGCGCGTCTGCCGCGCGCTCCCGGATCCGCGCCGACTCGCTACCGACCCAGCCGCCGCGCAGCGCCCTGCACGTGAGCTTCAGATCCGAGAGCTCGGTAGCGAACGGATCGATTGCTTGCATGATGCATCCACGTGCGCGCGGTGCCTTCTGGAGGAGCTCCGCGATCACGGGATCGAGCACCGCCGCGCAGCGACGCAGCGAGAGCTGGAGCGGCACCGTGAGCGCCGAGTGCGTCTCCGGCGGGCGATCGACAAGGCCCTTCGACCAGATCACGCTGAGCCGCGCGCACGGCAGCGTGCTCTTCGCGGCCGCCGTGATGAGCCCCGGCTCCGCGCTGACGGCGAGCCAGTCGA
>JAQBQJ010000447.1 GCA_028287065.1 Labilithrix sp.
GATGGGGAGCTGTGGTTTCGGTGGTGGTGCCGATGGGGTTCGCGGTGGGATTTGCGTGGTGGGGCGGCCGTGTGGGGGTGAGGAAAAGTGCCAAAAAGGCCTGATTTTCGAGAGAACAGGGAACGGAAATGGAAATGGAAATGGCGAGACGAGAAGGATCAGTCTCTCGGGCCCGGCATTTCCATTTCCATTTCCATCACCTGTTCAAATCAGGCCTTTTTCGTGCGTTTCCTAACCCCCACACGGCCGCCCCACCACGCAAATCCCACCGCGATCCCCATCGGCACCACCACCGAAACCACAGCTCCCCATCCGCCTTCCGCCAGCACTCGCCACGACACGCCCAGCGCAATCACGGCCGTCACGACGCCGGACAGGGCGGCCTCCCGCGGGCCCGTGCCCGTTCCGAAACGACCCACCAGCAGGCCGCCCGCGAACGTGCTGATCGCGAACGCGACGACGTGCGGAAGCATCTGCATCGCCGTCCAGCGGAAGCGTTCCATCGGCGGCATCGCCGCGAACGCGAGCTCGACCTCGTCGTGCGACGGGTTCGCGCCGAACCTCGAGACGAAGACGTGCTTGCCGATCGCCGCCGCGACGTACGCAAGCGGAAGCCAGCACGCGAACGTGACGATCGTGCCGAAGCCGACCCAGTGCCAGGTTGGTCGCTCCTCGACCTCGTCGTCTCCGCTGGCATCGTTGCCGCCGTCGCTGCCGGTCTTCGGCGGCGGCGCGGATTGGATCACGGGAAGGCGACGACGCTCGGCCACCCGATCAGCGTAACACTGTGGTAACCGCGTGGCCGTGAGCAACGCAGAGACCGAGATCGATCCGGCGAAGAGCACGACCACGACCACGCTGCGCGTCCGCTTCTGCGAGACCGATCTGATGGGCATCGTTCATCACGCCACCTATCTCGTGTACTTCGAGGCCGGGCGGGTCGAGTGGCTGCGGCGCCGCGGCATTACCTATGCAGACTGGACCGCGCGCGGCGTGCAGGTCCCCGTCGCGTCGGCAGAGCTGGCGTACCGCGCGCCGTCGCGCTTCGACGACGTGCTGTCGATCGAGACGACGCTGGAGAAGCTCCGCGCGGTCTCGCTCGACTACAAGTATCGCATCACGCGCGACACGACGCTCGTGGCGGAGGGCTTCACGCGCCTCGCATGCGTCGATGCCTCGCACAAGCTGCTGCGCATCCCCGAAGACATCCGGACGACGCTGCTCGCCGGAGAGCTCGCGGGCGCGTGACGCGTCAGCCGCACGCGGCGTGAACGGCCGCGCACGTTCCGACGAACAGCAGCCCGAGGACGAGGCCGATCACCGCGAGCACGATCGGCAGCGACGACGGACCCTGCGGCACGAACCGCGGGCGCTGCACGTATCTCGCGGTGCCGGGCGGCGGTGACATCGGCGGCGGCGACATGGCCGCGGCGGTGTGCTGCGCGAGACCGTGCGAGCCCGGTGGCACGCCGGTCATCGGATGCGACGGATACGGAGGCTGCGCGTACGGAACGGGATGGCCCGTCTGCGGCGGGGACTGCGGAGGCGGGTGCGTCGCGCCGTGCGACGGATACCCGGGCGGATACGCGCCCGGCGGATACACGACCGGCGCCGCCTGCTGGCTGTACGAGCCCGGCGCCGGTCCCGTGTGCGGAGGCGGCGTGGGCGGAGCCGGCGTCAGCCGCGGTGCGTCGGCCAAAGACGGCTTGGTGGTGGGCACGTTCGACCCAGGCCCGCCGAGCGAAGGAGGAAGCGTCGGCCGGCGGGCCGCGGAGAGCGCCGCCCAGAGGTCTTCGATCGTCGCGTAGCGCGCGTTCGGATCGACCGCGAGCGCGCGACGGCATACGACCTCGATCGCATCCGGCACGTTGGCGCCGCGCTGTCGCGGGGTCGGTCGCACCGTGGGATCGGTCGCTGCTTTGAGGAGCGAGACGACGTCGCGGCCCTCGGTGGGAACGCGATCGGTCAAGAGCTCCGACAAGAGCAGCGCGAACGAGTAGACGTCCGTGGCGAGCCCCGATTGACCCACGCGCGGATCGAGCTGCTCCGGCGCCGCATAGAGCCACGTGAACGACGCGAACGGGCTGCGCGTGCCCGGTCCTTCGCCGTCGCGGATGATCTTGGCGATCCCGAAGTCGAGGACCTTCACGCGCGGGCCTTCGTTGCGTGCGCCGTCGCCGCCGTCGAGCAGGAAGAAGTTCGCCGGCTTGATGTCACGATGCGCGACGCGCCGATGATGCGCGATGGTCAGGCCTTCGGCCGCGGGCTCGAGCAGCGCGAGCGCCTCGTCGAGCGTGCGGCCCTTCATGCCGGCTCTGCGGCGCTGCGCGAGGTCGTCGGCGAGCGAGCGTCCCTGTAGCCACTCGAGCACCATGTACGGTGCCCACGCGCCGGCCTTCGTGGTGACCGCGCCGAAGTCCATCGAGCGGACGATGTTCAGCGACGCCTGCGAGAGCGTGTAGAGGAGCTTCGCCTCGTCCTTGAACTTCGCGAAGAGCGCGTCCTGGACGACCCGGTTCTCGGCGGACATGACCTTGAGCGCCTTGATGGCGATCGGCTGCTCGAGCGAGGCGTGCCAGCCGCGGTACACGACCCCATAGCCGCCCTCTCCGACCACCTGATCGGCGCGGTACTGCCCGTCGAGCGTCGTCCCGACGAGGCCGAACGGGTCTTCGAGCTGGGCCGAGCTCACAGCGCAACGGTATCCCAAGTAACGCTCCCTTGTTTCACTCACCTCCGCCGTTCTGTAGACTGTGGGAGTGCGCAAGCTCGTCCTTGCTCTCGCGATCACGATGGCGCCGGCCGCGTCGATCGGATGCAAGCATTCGGGCTCGAAGCTCGAGGGCCACTGGCGAGGCACGCGCGCCGACGGCGTCTCTGCCGCGCAAGACGCCGCGAACGCGTTCGCGACGTCGACCGAGATCACCGCGCGCGGAAACGTGATCACCGTCTCGACGCCCAGCTCGAAGGGTCAGCAGGGCACGTTCGTCGTGGATAGCGAAAACGCGAACACCGTCGTCCTCCACACCGACAAGGACGGCCCTGCGAACAAGGAGACGTTCGCGTTCAGCGACGACGGCAAGACGATGGTGTGGCGGCTCGGCGAAGGCCGCACGATCACGTTCCAGAAGATCAAAGAGTGATTCGCGCGCTCACCGTCGCACTTGCTCGCGCGGCACACGAACGGTCACGACGCGCTCGCCGCGTTTGACCTTCACGATCACGTCGTCGTGGACGGGACCCGAGAGGCGCGCGCGTGCATCGGTGATCGAGCTGACGCGCGCTCCGGCGACCTCGGCGACGAGATCGTTAGGCAAGAGCCCGGCGCGCTCCGCCTCGCTCCCCTCCGCGACGGCGACGATCACGACCTCGGCCGCGGTCAGGCCCGCGGCGGTCTCCCCGAGCGTGATGGCGACACCGCCCGTCGCGAGCGGCTCCGCGGCGGTGGCCTCGCCGCGCACGAGGACGATCTTCACGCGATCGATCGTGCGGCCGGCGAGCACGTTGACGGCGCTCGCACGCGCACGACCGACGTCGGGCGAGTACGCCTCGAGCACGGTCATTCCTTCCGCGAGCTCGCCCAGGCGAAAGCGTCCTTTCGCATCGGCGACCGCCATTCCCGGCGGCATGCCCGACGCCGGCAGATACGTCGGGACGGCATCCTTCGCGACGCGCGCGCCGGGAATGGGATCGCCCTTCGTGTCGACCACGGTCCCTTCGATGACGCCTTCCTCGGGGAGCTCGATCCTCGGCAGCTCCGTCGGTCGACGACCGGAGCGCTCCTCGATCGCGACCTCGCGTGCGACCGGTGCGCGGCCCTTCGCGCGGATCCGCAGGCGCGCGGGGCCTGGAGACACGTCCGCGATCGTATACTGACCTTCCTTGTTGGTGCGCGCATGGCGCGTGCCGGTCTCGGTCTGCAGCGTGACGTCCGCGCCCTCGATGGGCTCGCGACGATTCGCCCATACCTCGCCCGTCGCGCTCTCCGCGGCTGCGAGCTCGACGGTGAGCGACGCCGTCTCCGCGGTCGTCACGACGATCTTCGCCGAGCGGCCCGCCGCGCGCACCTCGACGCGCAACGGAACGCCCTTCGCGTTCGCGAGCTCGGCGTTGCCGCGGTTGTCGGTGAACGTCGTGACGCGCAGCGCTTCACCGGGGTCGAGCGAGACCGCGGAGACCTGCGCCGCGTCGATCGGCGCGCCGCGATCGCCGGTGACCTTGACGGGAAGCGGCGGGCGCGTCTCGGGGAGCGCGACCTCGATGCTCTTCTTCCCGGCCTCGGGCACGGTGACCTCGAGGCGCGCCGCGACCTGCGCGACGTCTTCGTCCCGAGACACGAGGATCGTCACCTCGTGCGGGAGCGCGGCAAACGCGAACGAGCCGTCGGTCCCTGCGCGTGTGACGCGCTCGAGCGAGCCGCGCGTCGCGAGCGCCGTCACGTGCGCGCCGGGGATCGGACGACCGCGGACGTCGACGACGCGCCCCTCGAGCGTGCCGCCGCGCGACAGGACGATGTCGACCCGCGCCTCTTTCTCCGAGAAGAGCGCGACCACATCGCTCATTGCCTCGACGTACTGCGGGTGATGCACGAGCGCGCGGACCCGGCCGGGGGGGATGGGCGTCGCCTTGAACGTGCCGTCGCGCGCGGAGACCCACGGCTCGTCCGCCGCGACCGTTGCGCCCGAAGCCTGCGCGGCGAGAGCGAGCCCCGCGGCAGGTCCGTGCGGGATCGAGGGCACCGGTCCGGGCACGACGCCCAGCTCGCCCGACGGAACGAGCGGTCGCGGGCCGCCGAGCGCGGCGCTGAAGTGCGCGTCGCGGAACGAGGCACGCTGCGGGTCCTCGTCGATCGGCATGCCCTCGAGATCGGTGCCGACGACGCGGACGGTCGCGCCGTCGACGGCGTAGCCGCGCGTATCGACGATGCGTCCAACGAGCGTCCCTCCCTTGAGCAGCGCGATCTTCAGCTCCGCCGGCGGCGGATCCTCGATGCGTACCGCCCCCTTCGCGACGAAGCCGTCCGCACGCGCAGAGAGCGACGCGGAGCCACGCGCGATCGGGCCGAGCACGACGCGTCCTTGCTTGTCGGTGAGGCCTTCGATCGGGAACGGCGACAGGCCCGACTCCGCGAGCGTGACGCGCGCCTTCGCGATGCCGTCGTCCTCGACGGCATCGACCACGCGCGCCGCGATCATGATCCCCGGAGCGAGGCGCAGCTCGACGACCTTCTCCTCGCCGCGGCCGACCGAGATGCCGAGCTCGATCGGCGACACGCGTGTACCTTGCACGGACCTGAGCGCATACGATCCGGGATCGAGGCCGCCGATCCGGACGCTGCCGTCCTTCGTGGTCTCGGCGCCGCGCGCCGGCCAGAGCGAGGGCGACGCCACGAGGACGCGCGCGCCAGGCACGGGCTCGCCGGACTCGCTGACCACCTTCACGAGGAGCGCGCCCTGCCGTCCGAGCGTGACCACGCACGGCGCGCCCTCCGCGACGCGGCGCTTCGTGATCTCCTCGAACCCGTTCGCGCGCACGGTCACCGAGTACGGACCTTCGCCGAGACGGCCGACGGGCGCATGCCCGCTCTCGTCGGTGCGCGCCCCGACCGGGAACGGATCGCTGCCGCGCACCTCGATCTCCGCGGAGCCGATCGCCGTGCCCTGCTCGGTCTTCACCTGGACGTCGAGCACGTGCTCGGCGCCGAGCTCGACGTCGAGGCGCCGCGCCCCTGCGACGATGACGACCATCTGCGACGCGCGAGCGTGCGCCGCAGCCTCCGTCACGATCCAGTGCTCGGCGTGCGGGAGGCGTTTCAGCGTCGCGCGTCCCGTCGCGTCCGTCGTCGTTTCGCCCGCGTCGTGCGCGCGTCCGTCGAGGATCGCGAACGCTCGCACGCGTGCGCCGGCGATCGCCGGCTTGTCTCCGGCGGCATCGGTGACGACCACGTCCAGCACGCCGTCGCGATCGCCGACATCCTCCGGGAGCGGCGCCGCGGTCAGCGCGACGACGAGCGGCCGCGCGACGCTGCCCGGCCACGACGCGACGTAGAGCAAACACAGCGCCGCCACGAGGCCCACGAGGAAAGGGCGGAGGCGCGACATGTGCGGGGAAGGAGGCACGGCGGAGCTCTCGACGAAAGAAACGCGAGGGATGTGGCGAGGCGCCCGCCCGAAGGAGACGCGGCGGCCTAGGAGCTTGTTTCCGTTATGTCGCTCTCGTGGCGCGTTCTGCTAGTTTTTTCCAAGTGGCGGAGCGCGCGATGACCAGGGGACCACGCGTGCACGCAGGCGTGAAGGCGGCCGTCTGCGGCCTCGTCACCGCGCTGTTGCTCGTCGCTGGATGCGGGAGCGACCGTCCCCCGCCCGCGGGCGATTCGAAGTACACGCCGCCCGCGACCGGCGGTTCCGGCGGGTTCCAGGATGCGGGCAGCAACAAGCCGCCCGGCTGCGGGCAGAAGGACGACGGCAGCTTCTGCGATTGCGTCGACGTCCCGCTCTTCGCCGAAGCGCCGAACATGTACTTCGTCCTCGATCGCTCCGGCAGCATGGCCGAGGACAACAAGTGGGGGAAGGTCCGGCAGGTCGTCGCGCAGATCCTCCGCGGGCTCGGGCCGCGCGCGAACTTCGGCGCCACGTTGTTCCCGGGCTTCGACGACTCGCAGGCCTGCTCGGCGCCGCGTGAGGTGCTGAAGCTGACTCCCGGCGATCCTCCGGGCACGCAGGACGGACCGACGACGAAGAAGCTCCTCACGGCGACGCAGAGCCCGCCAAGCGGAGGAACGCCGACCGCCCAGGCCCTGCGCGACGTGCTCCAGAGCCTGCGGACCGCGACGGGCAAGACGTTCGTCATCCTCGCGACCGACGGCGGACCGAACTGCAGCGCGACGGCGTCGTGCACGGCGGAGCTCTGCCAGCCGAACATCGAGTCCGCGCCGAACTGTCCGCCGGCGGGACCGAGCTGCTGCGAGCCGCCGAACGGCTTCCCGGAGTCGTGCCTCGACAGCGCCGCGACCGACAGCGCGGTCGCCGCGCTGAGCAGCGCGGGCATCCCCGTCTACGTGATCGGTCTGCCGGGCACGAGCACGCCCACGTACGCGAAGCTGCTCGACCGGCTCGCCACGACCGGCGGCACCGCGCTGCCCACCTCGCCGAAGTACTACAAGGTCGACACGAGCAACGAGAGCGTGCTGCTCGCGGCACTGAAGAAGATCGCCGCGAAGATCATCGCGACGTGCGAGTTCACGCTCAAGGAGGCCCCGGCGCAGGCGAACCTCGTCAACGTGTACCTCGACGAGGTCGTCCTCCCGCAGGACCCCACGAACGGCTGGAAGATCGAGGGCGCCAAGGTGACGTTGCTCGGCGATTCGTGCACCAAGGTGCTCTCGGGCGACATCCTCGACGTTCGCATCATCGCCGGCTGCCCGACGGTCGCGCCTCGCTAACGATCCTCCCCCATCGCCTGCGCGCGGACGGCGAAATCTCGTCGACGGCGCGGACAGTGGACGTACCATGGGGGCCATGAAGCCGCGGAACGATCGCGCGCTCGCGCTATCGGCGTTCTGTCTCGAGATCGAAACCTACCGACGCACGCCCGACGGGCGCGTGCGGAACGCCGATGCGTTCCTCCAGTATTACTTCCCGCGCACTTCGGATGGATCCGGCGCGACGGATCGCCTGTTCGTGCACATTCCTCGCGAAGTGCGCGGTCCGATCCTCGCCGAGTGGCGCATCCGGGGCCTCAAGGCGGCGCTCCGCGACGACGACGAGCGCGTGAAGACCGTCGTTCTCGATGCGCTCGAGGCCGGCGACGTCGACGCGGCGATGTTCGAGACCGGGGTCTCCCCGGCGACGTTGATCGACTACGTGCCGCTCGACGAGTGGTGGCAGTTCTGGCGCGGCACGTCGCTGCCGAACACCGCCGTGCAGAAGGCGCTCGCTTCCGCGCGTGCGATGCACCTCATCGACGACAAGTGGTTCCTCGACAATGTCGAGGGTCGCGGCGGGAAGACGAAGGGCACCGATGCCGTCGCGGACACGCTGACCAAGGACGACATCATCGCGTGGGTGCGCGGCATCCACGCGTCCGGCGACGCGTCTCCCGCGGGCGTGATCGCGGCGCGCGGCTGGGAGAACGTCCTCGCGAAGACCGCGCCCGAAGCGCTGCTCGCGGCGCTCGACGCGTTCGCGCGCAAGGTGCATCTCGTCGTTCCTGCCAATTCGTCCGCGCCGCAACCGCTCACGAGCCCGCCGCTCGACGACGGCTTCGAGGGAATGCCGCAGGTCGACCTGAGCCAGATCGATCCCGACGCCGCGCCGGAGCCCGGCGGTTGGGGCGACGACTCGTCGCCTCCGCAGTCGCTACCCGGGATGCCGGTGCTCGACGAAGAAATCGAGCAGATCAACACGCCGCATCGCCCGCCGCCGCTCCCGAAGTAGCGCCAGCAATCGCGCACGCCTCAGTGCAGCGTGTGCCAGTTGCCTTCGTGCTCGACCTTCGCGGGCGCACGCACGCGCATGCTCAGTCGCGACAGCTCGGCATCGGAGACGTCGGCCGCCTCGCGCGCGCGCTGGGCGAGCAGCGCGTCCTCGATGGCCTCTTCCTCGGCCCACTTCGCGAGGATCGCCTTCGCGCGCCGGCGCTTCTTCACGTAGCCCCAGCCGAGCGCGCCGATCACGCCGACCCATAGGATTCCGCCGCCCGCGAGTAGCGGGATCAGCGAGTAGCGACGCTCGACGTCGCTGCGCCACTGGAACTCGAGCTTGCGGAGGTCGGTGGCGTAGGCGTCGCCGAGCGCGCGATCGAACGCCTGGCCGCTGCGCACACGCTCGATGGTCGACGCGAATCGGAGTCGATCGGAGCGTGCCTGGAGGAAGCGGAGGAAGTCGACGCTCTCGGCGTACGCCACGCTGACCTCCGCGGGATCGCGCGGGAAGCCGCGATCGAGATGGTCGAGCGGAAGGAGCGTGCCGTTGATCACGGCCGTGGTGAGCACCTTCTGGCGCTCGAGGCCGTTCTCGCGTGCGAACCCCACGGCGAGGCCCTCGTTGAACCACGCGGGGACGTGCTTGCCGAGCACGGCGTCCTCGAGCGCGACGTGCGCGAGCTCGTGACGGAACACCTCGTCGAGATCGGTCGCGTCGGCCCCGCGCGGGGCCATCATGCTGATGAGGACGAGCCTGAGCTTCGGGTACGCGACGCCGCTCGCGTACGCGGGCGGGGGCGCGCCGATGGGCGCGAGCTTCGTCATCTCGGCGAAGCTCGGGGTGATGCGCACCTCGACGTGACCGA
>JAQBQJ010000473.1 GCA_028287065.1 Labilithrix sp.
AGCCCGCGAGCCTCGACGTGCACCACGTCCTCGATGCGGTAGCCTTGATCGCGTCCGAGCCGCGCGACGTTGGCGCGCGCCGACAGCTCGCGAAGCTGCGCGAAAGCTCGCGCCAGCGCGTCGTCGAGGCGCGTCGCTCCCCGAGAACCGTCGCTCGCAACGGCGACGACCTCGAGCTCGCCGGAGGCGAGGAGAGAAGCGGTTTGGTGGCGCGACATCGCGCGCCGAGGCTACGCGATCGCGGCCGTCGTGCCTTCGGTGCGCTTAGTGGTGACAGGCCGTCATGATGAAGCCGGCCACGAAAGCGACGCCCCAGAGAGGCATGAGAAGGCGAAGGATCGGATTTTCCACGGGCACCAAGAGGAGGGTGCAAGCAAACACCGCGCCCGCCCATTCACCAAGAAAACCGCAACGATTTCGAGCCTTCCATCCCGATGTGGCTCCGAACGGGGTGCCGGCCGGTCGGGTCTTCGCGACAGTGATGTCATACCGGCATCGGCCACATCAGCTCTTCCCTCCGTCGAGCGCGTCGACCTCGGCGGCGAGCAACGCATCTGCGCGCTCCACGCCGGCGGCATGGCGGAGCCTTCGCACGGCGGCGAAGAGCGCGAGGACGAGCGCGACGAACACGACGCCGACCGCGACGACGCCGCGGTGTCCGCGCGCGCGAGCGGTGACGACACTGGCCGTGAGCCCATTCGCCACGCGGACGTCCTCGCCGCGCACGTACATCGCGGCGCCGGTGACGCGCGCGTCGTAGCCCGTGAGACGGCGCGCTTCGGCGCGTGCGGCGTGGCTGGTTCCCGGAGGAGCCACGTGTCCGACGCCACGCTCGAAGAGCGCGCCGGTCTCGATCTCGTAGCGTGTGCCCGCGCCGAGGTCGCCGTCGATGATCTGGAGCGCGCTACCTGCTGCGACGGGAGCGCCGAGCGTGATCGCGCCGGTGTGCGCGGCGCGCTGGTGAACGACGGCGGCGATCGTTCGGTCGTCCTTGCCCGCGCGATCCACGAGCACCCCCGTGATGCGTCCGTTCTCCATCAACGGGGCGACGCCCCACGTCGGCTCGACGGTCTCTCCGTCGAGCAACGGGACCGCGAACCGCAGCGCGCGCGTTTCGCCGGCATCGAGCTCCTCCGCCGACTCCGGAGTGAGCACCCAGCGCGCGTTCCAGCGAATGCCGCTCTCTTCGAGGACGGGAGTGAACAGCGCCCCTGCGATGCGCGCGGGCGCGTGCTCGGCCGGCGCGGCGTGCGCGCTGCCCGCGGCCGCGAGGAGCACGAGCAGCACGACGAAGACGATGCGAAGCATGGCCGAGCGAACGAGGACGCGATCCATCGCGATTCACTGCTCCGCCGGAGCGGCATGGACGTGCGAGGACTGCGCGAGGTGGTCGATCCCTCCGCCGAACACGGTGCGCTCCGGGAAGATCGGCGACGCCAGCGCGGTGAGCTGCACGAGCGTGAGGAGCTGCATCGCGAGCGTGACGGCGACGGGCAGCAAGACCGATCGCTTCCTGGTGCCGGGCTCGAGCCGCCGCACGACGCCGCGCACGAACATGATCGTGCCGGTGAGCAGCGCGAGGCCGACCGAGCCGATCCCGAGCACCGGCCCGGCCCACGCGCTCGAGTGGTAGTAGAGCGCCACGAGCGGCGCGAACACGGCGAGGACGAGCGTGCCGCCGAACACGCCGCCGCTGAATCCGAGGGCCAGATCGCTCCCCCGCACGCGTGTGCCGGAGAGCCTCCAGGCCAGCAGCCCGGCCGGCGCGGCGAACGCGCACGACATGAGCACCACCATCGGCACCTTGTAGAGGTTCGCGAGCGCGAGCCCCGTCGAGCGGCTCCCCGCAGCGAGGCCCCACGCTCCCGCGAATACGAGCGACGCGAGCAACGCAAAGACCACGAGCTGCAAGCGGCGCGACGGCCCCGAGTCCTCGGGCGGGATGGCGCGGCCGCAAGCGATGTCGATCAGCGTGACGAGTGTTCCCATCTTCGTTCTTCGAACCTCCGAAGATGGTTGTGCAGCGCGAGCGTGGACGCGGCTGAGCGCGGCCGTGAAACGACAGCGCGAGCGATGTGAAAACGGCTTGAAACGCGCTCAGCCGACAGGCAGCGCGACACGGAACGTCGCGCCGGTGCCCGCGCTCGAACGCGCGCTCACGCTGCCGCCGTGCGCCTCCGCGACCGCCTTCACGAGCGCGAGGCCGAGGCCGGTTCCCTTCTGCTTCCGCGCGGACGGCTCCGCGCCGCCGCCCGCGACGGCGCGCGTCGTGAAGAAGCGCTCGAACATGTGCGGCAGGTCCTTCTCCGGAATGCCCGGCCCGGTGTCGCACACCTCGAGGATCACCTGCCCAGCGTCGTCCGGATCGGGCTTCACGGTCACGCGGACCTCTCCGCCTTCACCGGCGAACGACGCGGCGTTGTCGACGAGGTTCCGCACCACGGAGTCGAGACGAGGCTCGACGCCCACGACGATCGCGGGCGCCGCAGCCTCGATCGCGAACGTGACCTCGGGATGCCGCTGCTCGATCGCGGCGGTCACGCCGCGGGCGAGCGCCGCGAGATCGACGGCGCCGCGCGTCTCGTTCGGCATGCCGGCCTCCGCGCGCGCGAGCTCGAGGAACTGCGAAACGAGCGCGTCGAGACGCGTGCTGGAGTCGGCGAGGATCTTCGACAGCCGCGCGGCGCGCTTCTCGTCGACGCCGCCGCTGTCGAGCGTCTCGGCACACGTTCGGATCGCTGCGACGGGGTTCTTGAACTCGTGCACGAGGTCCGCGATGAACTCCTCGTTGGCGCGGCGCCTCTCGTCGAGCGAGCCGAGCAGGCCGTTGAAGGCGTCCGCGAGATCGGCGACCTCGTCGCCCGGCGGCGGCGCGAGATCAGCGCGGGGATTCGCGCTGCGCGCCTTCTCGAGCACGCGCTCACGGAGCCACTCGATCGGATGGACCATGCGCCGGCCCATCCACCACGAGAAGCCGAGCGCGAACGGCAGCATGATCAGCGAGAGCCGGAGCAGCTGGTAGCGAAGGTCGTAGAGCGCACGCACGGCGCGTCGCGACGACTCCTGCACGTAGATGGCGTCGAGCGCGTCGTTGCCGGCGATCGCGCGCGCCGCATGACACACGAGCAGCTTGCCGGCCGGCGACTGGCGGCATCCCGTGTCGACGTCGTTGCCTGCGGGCGGCGGAGGCGCCGGCGCTCCGCTCGGGTCCTGCCATTTCGTGACCTTCACGATCTCGGGGCGCTTCTGGACGGGACCGAGCGTCTCGTCGAACTCGCGCAGCGTCGGCGCGCCGTCGGGTCCGAAGAAGAGCGTGCCGACCTGGTGAACGAGGTCGGTTCCCTGATCGCGATCGACGTCGAACCGCTCCGTGCCGTCGGCCTTCACGACGCGGATGCGTGCCGTGTGCTGCGCGGCGACCTCGGCGAGCCTCGCCTCGGTCCTCTGCGCATCGAGGCCGTCCTCACGAGCCGACCAGAGCGCGTCCGCCGCGTCTTGTGCGGTCTGGCGCGTGCTCCACTGCAGCTTGCCGCCGATGTCGCGCTCCATCGCGCTCCAGCCGACGACGATCGCCTGCGGGAGGACGAGCATCGCGAGCACCATGAGCAGCGCGTTCGTGCGCAGCGACGTGCGCGGGCGTGGGCGGCGCGGTCCGACCACTCAGGCGTCCTTCCAGCGATACCCCGCTCCGATCACGGTCTCGATGCGATCGAACTTCGAGTCTACGGCTTCGATCTTCCGGCGCAGCCTGCGCACGTACGTATCGATGATGCGCTCGGCCACGACGGACTCGTCGCCGCGGACGATCTCGAGGAGACGATCGCGCGAGAGGACGAATCCTGCGCGCGACGCGAGCGCTTCGAGCAAGCGGAACTCCGTGACGGTGACCGTGAGCGGCGTGCCTGCGTAACGGACCTCGAGGCGCTCGGGGAAGAGCTCGAGCGCGCCCTTCGCGACGGCCCGCTCCGTCTGGTGTGCCGCGCGCATCGCTTCGCGCCGGAGGAGCGCAGCGACACGCGCGAGCAGCACGCGCGTGCTGAACGGCTTCGCGACGTAATCGTCGGCGCCGAGCTCGAGGCCGAGCGCCTCGTCGATCTCGTCGTCGCGCGACGTGAGGAGAACGAGGGGGACGCCGTTGCCGCCCTCGCGGAGCTTGCGACAGAGCGCGAAGCCGTCGAGGCCGGGCATGTTGACGTCGCTGATGACCGCGTCCGGCTTCTCCTTCTTCACGACGTCGAGACCGCGCTGGCCGTCGGCGGCGGTGAGGACCTCGTGACCGGCATCCTCGAACGCGAGGGAGAGCGCATCGAGGAGCGACGCGTCGTCGTCGATGAGGAGGATCCGGGGCATTCGAGGAGGGTTGCGCAATTCGCGCGAGCGCTGACGAATTTCCGCCGGCTTCGTCCGGCGCACTGGATCCTCACCGATCCACGGCTCGCGCAAGATCGGTCCTGTCATCGACGGTCGGGCGTGAAAACGCGCTGCTCGCGAGGATCCTTCCCCGGCATACGATGTGCGTACAGGTGCGCATGTTCGCCCGCCTCGCCCGCTCGTTTGGTCCGTCCTTCGCCAGAATCGCGCTCGGCCTTCTCGCCGTCGGGTCGATCGCAGCGGTCGCTCCCGGGTGCGCGACGGAGACGACCGGCGACGACGGCAGCACGGGCGAGGACGACTACACGCGTAAGAAGGGCAAGCTTTCGCTGCTCGTCACCGTGGACTGGGAGGGGCGCGATCTGCGCGACGACAACCTCGCGGCGATGCAGCACCTGCATGCGCGCTTCCCGCAGGTGAAGATCATCCACTTCCTGAACGCGGGCTACTACACGAAGCAGGGCGCGAACGCCGCGGACGTGACCGCGCGCATCAATCGCGCGATCCAGCCGGGCGACGAGAAGGCGCTGCACATCCACGGGTGGAAGCGGCTCTTCGAGGCTTCGGGCCTCACGTTCCGCGCGTCACCGACGTTCTGGGGAACGAGCCTGAACGCGAACGGCCGCGAGTGCATCGACAGCGACTGCGGGCACGAGGTGCCGATCAGCCTCTACACGACCGACGAGCTGCGCAAGGTCGTGAAGTTCAGCCTCGACACGCTGGAGACGAACGGCTTCGGCCGCGCGAAGAGCTTCCGCTGCGGCGGCTGGATGGCGAAGCCGAACGTGCGCGACGCGATCGCGGCGGAGGGCCTGACGTACGAGCACTCCGCGGTCCCGACGGTGTTCCTCGAGCCGAAGCTCGGCACGATGCCGGTGTACGGCTGGCTGAGCGAGCTGTGGCAGGGCACGACGAACGTCTCGCAGCCGTACACGATCGCGACGGCGTCGACGCCGCTGACCGAGGTCCCGGACAACGGCGCGCTCGCGGACTACGTGAGCACGCAGCAGATGATGGACACCTTCGAGGCGAACAAGGCGGCGTTCCTCGCCGACCGAAAGAAGAACGTCGTGGTGTCGGTCGGCTTCCACGAGGAGACGGCCGCGAGCTACGTGCCGCAGCTCGAAGCGGCGATCGAGAGGATGTACGCGGAGGCGAAGGCGGAGGGCCTGCCGTTCGAGAGCGTGACCAGCGAGGCGCTTACGGTCACGGCGGCGCCGCCGACGCACTGACCGCTCTCGTTCTCGCCCGTGATCCGTGACCGTGATCCGTGATCCGTGAACCGACAAGCAGGTCGCAACCGGGGCACGTATCGAGAGCGAGCGGATCACGGTTCACGGATCACGGTCACGGATCACGGCGAGAGGAGAGGACCGCGCGCGAACGGTCAGCGGTTGGGCTCGACAAGGCGGCTCAGCGTCTGGATGACGCGGATGACTCCAGCGAGGCGCTGACGGTGACCGCGGCGCCGCCGGCGCACTGACCGCTCTCGTTCTCGCCCGTGATCCGTGACCGTGATCCGTGATCCGTGAACCGACAAGCAGGTCGCAACCGGGGCACGTATCGAGA
>JAQBQJ010000148.1 GCA_028287065.1 Labilithrix sp.
GCGAAGATCATCGCCGCGCACTGCTGGCGGATGTCGAGCGCCGGCGTGCTCTCGAGGCCGAGCTTCGCGGCGAGGACCGCGGCGGACCCCGGGAACACGTAGTCCGGCGTCATCGTCGCGAAGAGGATGTAATCGAGGTCCTTCGGCTGGAGCCGCGCCATCTCGAGCGCGCGCTTGGCGGCCTCGAGCGCGAGATCGCTGGCGCCCTGACCCTCGCCGGCAAAATGCCGCTGCCGGATGCCGGAGCGCTGGAAGATCCACTCGTCCGAGGTGTCCATGACGCGGGCGAGCGCCGCGTTCGTGACGGGCTCGCCGGGGACGTAGTGGCCGGTGCCGATGACTTCGAAACCCATCGCCGCCCGGAAATAGTTCGCGATTGCGCCCTCGTCGACTCTTTCCTGAGCTAAGCCGTGATTGTGATGGCTCCCTGACAATCTAACGCACCGCGTCACCGGACCCCGGTTCGCTTTCGAAAACGAACCGGGGTTCGAAAACGAACCGGGGTCAGGTGCGGCGTTTCGTCGCCAGGCCGAGGACGGTCAGGCGTTCCGGGCTGCGGCGCATCACGAGGACGTCGCCGATCGTGACCGCGTGGACGATGCGATGGCCGTCGATGAAGACGCGGCCGTCGCGGATCTTGCTGCGGAGCGTGAGCTTGCCGTCCCCGTCGAGGAGGCCGACCGAGAAGCGGATGCGCTTGCCGATCGGACGGTACGGCTCACGCACGACGTACTGGATCCGGCGCGAGCCGAGCGGCAGCACCTTGCCGCCCGCGCTCCGCTGCGCAGCCGTCGAGCCCGCCGCGGGGCCGATCCACATGCCGCTCGAGCGCTGATCCTCTTCGGCGAACGCGCCGCTGCCGCGCGTGACGCGCAGGATGTAACGCGACGTTGCCGCCGGCGACGCATGGCAGAAGAGCGCCTCGTTCAGCACGCGTGCATGGAGCGTCTTGCCGTTCAGGTCGACGCGCATGCGCGTGAGCTCGCTGCGCGGCAGTCGCCCGTCGATCGCACGGCGCAGCGTCGCGAGCACGTTGCCCTTCTTGCCGCCGCAGAAGAACCCGATCGAGTGATCCGGCGCGCTGTTGATGCCGAGCAGCGGGACGCCGTCGCCTATCTGATGCGACGCCGCGAGGAGCGTGCCGTCGCCGCCGATGGTGATCACGAGATCGACGCGCGCCGGGATCCGACCGCGCGGCCCGCCGCGGAAGACCACGTCGACGCCGAGCTCGTCGAGCGCGCGATCGACCTCGCGCACCGTCTCCTCGTGCGCCTCGTGCGACGACCGCAATCGGACGACCGTCGGATCGTGGCGACGCAGCAGTCGAGCGAGGAGGGGATCATGCTCCTCGACGACGAACTTCCGGTACGTGGTCCGCTTCTGGACGACGGCGACCTTCATCGCTTCGCGCCGATCACGTCCGCGAGACGTCGCAAAGCGAGCTCGGTCTTCTCGTCGCGGATCGCGCCGCTCCGGCATGCATCGAGAGCCGTGTCGAGGGGCACACTCACGACGATGGCGCCGGCCTCGACGGGCGAACCGTCGCCCTCCGGTTCGGTGCGCGTCTTCGGATCGACCTCGACGTGGAAGAAGTGATGCAGCTCGCCGATCATCGCCGGCGCCGGGTACGACGACGGACCGAGATCGCGCATCGCGCTCTCGTCGACGGCGAAGCCGAGCTCCTCGAGTAGCTCGCGGGCCGCAGCGGCGCGCGGGCTCTCGCCCGGCTCGACGAGACCGGCAGGCAGCTCCCACATCACGGCCGGCGTGCGCGCATCGGGACGGAGCGCGAGCGGCGGGCGCAAGCTGCTGCGTAGCCACACCCACACGCGATCGTCTTCGACGTGGTGCGCGACCATCACCGATGCATCGAAGGCGCGCCGATCGATCGCGTCATACGGAAACGGCTTCGATCGCTCGCCGTTCGCAATGGCGACGAGCTCCAGCCGTCGCAGCACGAGGAAGCCGCCGTCACCGAGTCGCGTCTCACGCACGGTCTCGAGCTCGACCACGGGGAGCGCGGGAAGGTCGGGCAACGTCGCACGCGGGGCCGTCACGGAGACGCATCCTACCTAAAGCGGAGATCGAGCGACCGGGAATGAAATCGCCGCAGCCGCGCGTACTTCCAAGGGCCCCCTCCGTCTCTCGGGGCTGCTACGATGTAAGGGAAACGTCGTCGCGGGAGTCGTAGAGGGAACTTTGTCACGGGTCGAACGTCGGAACCGATGGTGCCAGGAATGAACGACGAGACCCAGGTCCCGCGCGGTCCGCTCCTCCTGACGGCCATCGAGCGCCAGGCGAGGCACGCCGAGCGACGTCTGCGCACCCAGCGCGCGCTCGCCTGGGCCGCGAAGGCCGTAGCGACGGGTCTCGTCGCGGCTGCCGTGATCCTCGTCCTCCGGAAGACCGGTCTCGCCTCCGAGCGCGTTGGTCGCATCGGTCTCCTGCTCGCCGCCGCCCAGGTCGTGGTGGTCGCTGCCGTTGCCTACACGCGCGCGCTCCCGAGGCGCGCGGGCGCGGTCGCGCTCGATCGGTTCCATGGCCTCGCCGATCGTCTCTCGAGCGCGCTCTCGTTCGGCGAGCTGCCGGGCGCCGAGCGCACGCCGTTCATGCTCGCGGCGATCGACGACGCCGTCGCACACGCCGGCAAGGTCGATCCGAAGCGCGCCGTGCCGATGGCCGTTCCGCCCGAGTGGCCGTTCCTGCTCCTCCTCGTCGGGGGAGTCGCCGCCATCTCCCTCTTCGAGATCCGCAAGCACCAGCCGATCTACAGCGCGAAGACGATCGACGCCGTCGACGTGACTGCCGACGACCTCGATGCGATGCGCGAGTTCCTCCGCGAGATCGATCAGCGGATGCAGACCGACGAGGCGAAGGCCGCCACGCAGGAGTTCAACCAGCTCATCGAGGACCTCGCGAACAAGCGGCTCGACCGTACCGAGGCCTTCCGCAAGATGCAGCAGCTCGAAGACAAGCTGATGCAGGGCCGCGAGGCCGACGCGAAGGCCCTCGAAGAGGCGCTCAAGAAGATGGGCGAGGAGCTCAAGAAGAGCGAGCTCACGAAGCCCGCCGGCGAGGCGCTCGAGAACAAGAACCTCACGGACGCCGAGAAGGCGATGCACGATCTCGCGAAGAAGCTCCGCGAAGGCGGCAAGGGCGTCGACAAGGCGCAGCTCGAAAAGATGCGCGAGGCGCTCAAGAAGGCCGGCGAGGATCAGGCGAAGCGCGCCGAGGCGCTCAACAACAAGCGCGAAGAGCTCAAACAAGATCTGCTGAAGCAGAAGCAAAAGCAGGGCGACGCCGGCCAGAACGAGCAGGAAAAGAGCCTCCTCCAGAAGAAGGAGCGCGAGCTCGAACGCCTCGATCGCGAGAGCGAGCAACAGCAGAAGACACAGCGCGAGCTCGATCGCCTCGACCGCGAGCTCCAGAAGGCCGCCGAGGATCTGATGAAGGACATGGGCATGTCCGCGCAGGATCTCGACAACGCCGCGCAGGACATCAACCGCATGGCCAAGCAGGAGATGACGCAGGAGGAGAAGGAGCAGCTGCGGCAGAAGCTCCAGGAGCTCCGCGAGATGATGCGCCAGCAGTCGCAAGGCGGTCAGGGCCAGATGAGCCGCCTCCGCATGTTCCAGCAGAAGGCGCAGGGCAAGGGCGGCCAGCAGGGCCAGGGCCAGGGACAAGGCGGCCAGCAGGGTCAGGGCCAAGAGGGCGAAGGCCAGGAAGGCCAAGGCCAGCAAGGTCAGGGTCAAGGCCAGCAGGCCGGCGGCTCGTCACCCGGCCAGGGTCAGGGCCAAGGGCAAGGTCAAGGCAAGGGCCAAGGACAAGGCCAGGGCGGCGGCGAGACGTGGATCCTCGGGCCGAACGGCGAGAAGATCCTGATGATCAGCGCGAGCAAGGGCCAGGGCGGTCAAGGCGGACAGCCCGGCGGCCAAGGTGGACAGGGGCAGAAGGGTCCTGGTTGGGGAACCGGACACGACAACAACGTCCAGGGCGGCGCCACCAACCCGAAGGTCGGCGTGCAGGACACGCAGGTCCAGGGCAACGACACCGGCCAGGGCGGCAGCCGCAGCGAGGTCATCCTCGGCGCGGCCGAGCGCGGCTTTGCGTCACGGGGTTATCAAAAGGTTTATCGCGAGTACCATACCGTCGCCGAAGAGGCCTTGAACAAGGACGAAATCCCCGGCGGATATCGGTTTTACGTGAGGCGTTATTTCCAATTGATCAGGCCGCGTGAAGAAGGTGGCGGCGC
>JAQBQJ010000510.1 GCA_028287065.1 Labilithrix sp.
ACGGTGCCGTGCTCGAGGACCTTTCCGTTGCCCACGGCCACGACCTCCCCCTCGATCGGCGTCTCTTTGGCCGTGTCGGGGAGGATGATGCCGCCCACGGTTTTCTCCTCTTCCTTCAGACGCTTGAGGATGACGCGGTCCTGCAGGGGACGGATATTCATGGTCGTTCTCCTTCGAGCCTCCCCGACTCTCAGGGGGGCGTGACTTTCATCGGCGCGCCGACGCTGAGGTCGAAACGCGATTGTTAGCACTCACAGGTAGTGAGTGCTAACGGGTGCGGCGGAACATAATCGCGCGCCCGAAGGCGTCAAGGGGCAGCGCGCACATCGTTCGGCGATCGGCCGCGGAGCCCTAACGCGCCGAAAGCGTTGGTGTTCCCACGCAGGAACGGGGCCAGTGTGACGGGTTGCCTCGACCTTGGCACTCCGCCCCATCGAGTGCTGACACGGTTCTTGACGTAACCTCCCGGAGATACAGCGAAAATTGCCTTTGGCAGGGGGGTTGTATACTCCCAGTAGGCATGTCGATCGTTGCTACCGCTTCCGTTTCGGACTTCTTCGAGGAGGTCGTTCTCGACGCCATGAAGGCGCGCAACGTGAAGGCCTCCGACGGCGCCAGGTCATACGTGATCGCGCTGCTCGCGGAGCTCGCCAAGCCGGGCAGCCCCATCGAGCGGACGCTCGACCGCCCTCTCACGCTTCTCCTCGACGAGGCGCTGCACACGCCGGAGCTCGCCCAGCGCTTCGAGAAGCTCCGCACCCTCGGTGACGGCGTCCTCTACTCGTCCGGGTTCTTCGCCGATCACTTCGAGGCGCGCGGCGTCGACACCAAGTACGTCATCAGTATCGGTCGCACTGCGTACGAGACGGCAGGCTCGCTCCTCCATCGCGGGAGCGAGCGGGACGTCGAGAAGAGCGGCGTCGACATCTTCGGTGAGCTGGCGAAGGACTTCGCGAGCTTCGTCGCCGTCCTCTCCGAGGTCGCGAATGCAACGGTCGCGAAGGGAGTGCAGACGTCACGCGGCGTGCTGAAGCTCTACGAACGATGGCTCAAGACCCGCAACGGGCGCCTCGGTGACGCGCTAGCGTCCCAGGGTTTCGTCGCGCCGCGCGGAGGCGGCCGGGTCCTTTCGTGACGGAGACGCGTGCGCTCGAAGGCAACGGCGCTGGCCTCGTGCGCGAGATCGCGCTCGCGGGTCGGATCCAGCGCGGCCTCGAGAGGCTCTATCGACTGGAGCGCGCGGCGGACGTCGACGCGTTCGTCACGCATGCGGACGAGGGACAGCGTGAGGCGCTCCTCGTCCGCGAGTCGGACGACGGCCTCGAGCTGCTGCTCCGCATCCCGCGGCTCCGCGACAGCGCCGTCGACGTCGAAGGCGCGGGCCTCGATCCGCTCTGTCAGATCATCGAGGGCGTGAGTCACTTCGTGTACCTCGCGGATCGCGCGTCGTTCGGACGCGAGGCGACGCAGCTCGAGCTCGAGCTCCAAGCCGAGGTCGACAAGTACGTGATCCTCGCTGCATCGCTCGGAGCACGCGCGCAGTTCGACGAGCGCGCGAGCAGACGTCTACGCGAGCGGCTGTACGACGACGTGTCCTTCGTGCACGAGGCCGGCACCGTCGAGGGCGATCGTTACCGCATGGCCAACGAGTGCGCGCGTCGGTTCACGCGGCGTCTCGAGCGGGACTACGTCACGCGTGCGCGCTTCGGCGAGCTGCAGGGAGAGCTGCGCAGGTTCTTCCACATGGGGCAGGGCGAGAAGCTTCGCGCGGCGTGAGCGGGCTGGACGCGCCCGGGTGAACTCCCGCGCGTTCACCCGGAACGGCGAGCGTTCCCTCGGGTCGCGGAAATTACGGCGTTTATTCCCTCGCGCGGTCGGGCACGGACGGTGCTCGTAGAGTCGCCATACCCGAAGGAGGGAACCTTGATGAAGCTCGCGAACGTGGCTCTTGTCTCGACGATGGCGGTCCTCGGTCTCGTGGCGGTCGGCTGCTCGTCGAAGAACGACAACAGCAGCGCCGACGGCAACCTCGCCACCAACGAGGCGCTCCTCGTCTCCGACAACGACGAAGTCGACGACCAGGACGAGACGCTCGAGAGCGGCATCGAGGATCCGCTGAGCGGCGCCGACCCGAGCGATCCCGGCGCGCCTGCCGACGGCACCGACGACGCCGCTCTGCTCGCCAACGTGAAGGCCAATCCGGGCAAGTGGTTCAAGCCCGCAGGCTGCATCCTCACGACGCTCACCGGCAACGTCGCGAAGCACGAGTTCAAGGACTGCAGCGGGCCCTACGGCTTCGCGAGCTTCACCGGCACCGTCACGTCGACGTACGTGCGCGGCAACGGCACGCTCACGATCACGCACGAGGCGACCGGCTTCAAGGCGAACGGCGCGAGCATCAGCGGCAAGCGCGTCGTCGTGGTCACGAAGACCGGCACGCTCATCACGAAGCACCGCACCGGCACGTGGACGGGCACGACGAAGAAGGGCAAGGACTTCTCGCACGACGCCGACTTCACCGTCACCTACGACACGGCGGCGAAGTGCATCACGCGCGACGGCAGCGCGCAGACGTCGGTCGCGAGCCGCGACTTCACGCGCAGCATCACTGGCTTCGAGCGTTGCGGGATCGGCAGCCTCGGCTGCCCCCAGAGCGGTGAGATCGTGCTGACGCGATCGAGGGGCGACAACACCGCGAGCGTGACGATCGATTTCCTCGGCGGCCCCGACTACACGGTGACGGGCCCGAAGGGCGGCACGTTCAACCGCAAGCTCGTGTGTAATCCGACACCCTGATCGGAAACGGGCTCGAGCAGCGGGAAGCTTGCATCAGCGAGCTTCCCGCTTCGCGTTTTGTGAGTGACGTTCGCCGCAGGAGCGGATGTCGCCAAGCATGGAGAGCGCGCGCACGGGCGCCCCGCTTTTTATGTGCATCCTGCACTTGTCTGCTGGTACCGCCGCAAATGGCGATGGCACACTCCGATGTCCTTCCGTTCGCCTACCAAAATGCGGTCTAGGCCTATTTTCCTCATTCACGAACGCTGATCCGAGATCAACAATGCGCGCCGCTGACGCCCGGGTGGGAGCGTCGGCGATGGGCACACAGGCAGGTCACGCGGTCATCGCGATGCGTCTTTGAGGCGGCACTCCGAATTGAGGGGTCCGCGCGGAGCGCGGGTGAAACAAAGAACGCGAGTGCGCGGACGTCGACGTCCGTCTCGCGCGAGGAGGACAGCCATGAAGAGCATCTCGGGCACCACGCGCAGTGCGTTTGCGGCAGCGGCATTTGCCGCCGGCATTGGATCCATCGGGTGTGCGGAGCCCGAGGAGCCCGCCACGTCGCAAGATCAAGAGGTGCTCGGCGAGAAGGTCTCGCAGCCCATCGTCAACGGCTCGCCTGCGAGCGCGTACACCGAGGCCGCGCTGATCAACGCGCCCGGGTTCATCTGCTCGGGCGCAGTCATCGCGCCGCGCATCGTCCTCACCGCAGGGCACTGCGTCGTCGACGCTTCGACGTGGACCGTCGTGACTCCGTATGCCGGCAACCAGAGCGCGAAGGGCTCGCACGCGTGGACGGAGTATTCGTCGACGGGGGAGACCGTGAACCCGAACACGCTCGACGTGGCGGTGATCATCCTCGACAAGGCGATCACGCTGTCGTCGTACCCGAACCTCGCGAGCTCCGCGTCCGCGGCCGGGACGAAGGCCGTGAACGTCGGGCGCATCCGCAACGGCCAGGCGTCGTTCTCGGGTCTGTTCTTCGGCGCGCAGGTCACGCTGAAGGCGGGCTCGTCGTGGGGCTTCCCGAAGTCGTACGTCTCCGAGGAGATCATCGAGTCCGGTGACTCGGGCGGACCGGTCTACGTCGGAAGCGGCGCGAGCCGCACGATCGCCGCCGTCAACTCGGGCGGTGGTGGCGGAACGCAGGTCCTCGCGCGCGTCGATCTCGCGTACACGAAGATCCAGCAGCTCATCGCGGCGAACGGCGGAAGCGGCGCGACAGGGACTCCGGCTCCGACCCCCGCGCCGACGCCGACGCCTGCTCCGAGCCCGACCTGCGCGGGAGGAACGCCCGAGGCCGAGCCGAACGACAGCTCGAACACGCCGAACGCGCTCTCGGGCACGCGCTGTGGCTCGCTCTCCTCGAGCAGCGACGTCGACTGGTACTCGTGGACCGTCGACAAGGCGGGCGTCGCCTACGACGTCAGCGTCGCGACGAGCGGCGACGCCGACGTCCTCATGTGGAAGTGGAACGGCAGCGCGTGGAGCCAGATCCAGAACACGTCGCCGACGAGGATCGCGGCGACGTCCTCCGCCGCCGGCAAGTACATCGTCGCCGTCCGCGGCGGCGCACAGAGCTACACGCTGAAGCTGACGAAGTGACCTCACCCCCGGCCCCTCTCCGGAAAGCAGGAGAGGGGGCGAGCGATCAGAGGCCCATGAGCTTCGCGACGTAGTAGCGCATCGTCTCGGTGGTACCGCCGCCGATGCGAAGCAGCCGCTGATCGCGCCAGGCGCGGGCGATGTGCATCTCCTCGATGTACCCCGCGCCGCCGTGGAACTGCAGGCACTGATCCATGATCTCCGTGCCGAGCTCGCCGACGAAGATCTTCGCCATGCTGATGATCTTCACGGTGTCGAAGGAGAGCGCCTCCTTCTTCACGTAGCGCTCCTCGTTGTACATGTCCGCGGCCTTGTACGTGAGCGCGCGCGCGGCCTCGAGCTTGGCATGCAGGTCGACGAACTTGTGCTGCCAGTACTCCCGCTTGATGATCGGCTTGCCGAACGCCTTGCGCTCGCGGCCATACTCGATCGCCTGATCCATCGCGAGCTGGAGACCCGCGCAGGCGCTCACGCATGCGAGGAGCCGCTCGGTCTGGAAGTTCTGCATCAGGTACATGAAGCCCTGATTCGGCTCGCCGAGCATGTAGCGCTGGGGCACGCGCATGTCCTCGAACGCGAGCTCCGCGGTGTCGCTCGCGTGGTTGCCGATCTTCTTCAGCTTCTTCGAGACGCTGAACCCCTTCGTCTTCGTCGGGACGAGGAAGAAGCTGCAGCCGTGCGCGCCGGCCTCGGGGTTCGTCTTCACGAGCAGCGTCACGAAGTCGGCGCGGGTGCCGTTCGTGATGTACGTCTTCGATCCGTTCACGATCCAGTCGTCGCCGTCCCGCTTGGCCCACGTCTGGATGCCGGCGACGTCACTGCCCGCGTTGGGCTCGCTCACGCCGAGCGCGACGATCTTCTCGCCCTTCAGCGCCGGCTTGAGGAACTCCTCGATCTGGTCCTTCGAGCCGAGATCGCTGATGACGGGCGTCGCCATGTCGCTCTGCACGAGCAGGCCCATCGACACGCCGGCGGAGAGACAGCGCGGAAGCTCCTCGGCCTTCGCGACGGAGAACCAGTAGTCGCCGCCTGCGCCACCGTGCTCCTCGGGGTAGTGCGCGCCGAAGATGCCGAGCTCACCGGCTCGCTTGAACACCTGATCGGGGAAGAGCTCGGCCTTCTCCCATTCGTCGGCGTAGGGAGCGAGCTCCTTCGTCGCGAACTGGCGGACGGTGTTGCGGAAGTGGTCGTGCTCCTCGCGAAACGGGCTGGGCATACAATAGTTCGTACACGAAATATCGCGGACTGCAAGACTCCCGGCTACTTGATTTCCGAGGGCGCGACGGCATTGCCCACCGGTGCGGCCAGGCGCAGCGCCGCGATGAGCGCCTCCTTGTCGTCCTTCGTCATGGCGCCGTAATACGACCACGGCATGACGTAGAGGAAGCGGCCGCTCTTGCCCTTGCCCTCGTCGAACACGCGCCTGAGGTCGTCGTCGGAGTAGGCGCCGATGCCGGTCGCCTTGTCGCTCGTGATGTTCGGCGCGACGGCCACGCCCTTGCCGTTCGCGAGCGGGAACTTCATCCCGCCCGCGAGCGCCTTGCCGGGCAGCTTCTGCATGTGGCTGTCCACCGAGTCGTGGCAGTCGTGGCACGAGCACACGTCGAGAAGCCACTTGCCCCGCGCGAGCTTCTCGGTCGGTGCGGGCGAAGGAGGCGGCGGCGCGTCGAGCGGCTGCGGGACGCCGCGGATGAACATGGAGACCGGGAACTTGATCTCGGTGCGACCGGGGTCGTTCTTGATCGGCGGCAGCGTGCGCAGGTACGCGACGATCGCGAGCGCATCGTCGTCGTTCAGCGTCTTCGCGTACGTCAGGTACGGCATCTGCGGGAAGAGCGCGCGCCCATCCCTGCCGATGCCCTCGCGCATGGCCCGCAGCACCTCGCCGTCCGTCATCGCGCCGATGCCCGTCTCCTTGTCGGGCGTGAGGTTCGGCGCGCGGAGGCGGAACGGGACCTCGGGTCCCCAGTCTCCGAAGTCGCGACCCGCGGCTATTTTCCCCTCGACCGGCGGATCGCCCGGCTTGTCTTCCTGCACGGGCGAGTGGCAGCCGATGCACGCGGCCACGTTGTTCACGAGGTACTTGCCGCGCGCGATCGCCTCGGGCGTGGAGGGCGCGGTGACCGCCTGTGCCGCGCGGGACTTCGGAGAGAGCACGTAGAACTTCACGACGACACCGACGACGGCGAGGAGCACGAGGGCGCCGATCGCGCCGAGCACGCGCACGAGGATCTTCTTCATGGACCTGTTCTTTGGGGATCGAAGCTACGGACGTGCGCGACGAGCGCCTGCAATTGCGCCTCGCTGAACATGGTGCCGAACGCGGGCATCGCGGCGCCCTTGCCGTTGACGATGGTGAGCTTCAGCTGCTCGTCCGTGCGCTCGCCGTGGAACGCGTGGTCGCGGAAGTTGCGGGGCGAAGGGCCTCCCGCGAACGCCGGAGGCCCTCCGGCGCCCTCCATGCCGTGGCAGCGAGCGCAGGTGTTCGCGAAGAGATCGCGGCCGCTCGCAGCGTCCGCCTTCTTCTCGCAGCCGCTGCTCGTCGCCGCGAGCACGGCGATGACGACGGACGCGCCGAGCGCAGCTTCCCATCGGATGGATCGGGGCATCGAGCCGCAATAGACAGGGCTGGTGGTGTCGGTGTCAATCGGTCGCACGTCCGCTATCGTCGCGACATGGCAGGTGGCGCGAGCGGAACGGCGGCGGTGGCGGTCACGGGGCCGACGGGGTTCATCGGCAGCGCAGTCGTGCGCAAGCTCCTCGAGCAGAAGCGCACGGTGCGCTGTCTGATCGAGCCGGGCGCGAACACCGCAAACCTCGAGGGTCTGCCGGTCGAGCGCATCACGTGCGACGTGACGGATTTTGCAACGATGAAGAAGTCGCTCGAGGGGTGCGAGACGCTCTTCCACCTCGCGGCGATCTACAAGACGTGGCTGCCCGACGAGGAGGTCATCTATCGCGTCAACGTCGAGGGCACCGTGTCGACGCTGCTCGCCGCGCAGCACGCGAAGGTGAATCGGATCGTCTACACGAGCTCGATCGCCGCGATCGGCCTCGCCTCCGGCGGGCTCGCCGACGAGACGACGAAGTTCAATCTCTTCGACATCGCGAACCCGTACATCCTCACCAAGTGGCAGAGCGAGCGCGTCGCGATGCGCTTCGCGGAGAGCGGGCTCCCCGTCGTCATCGTCATCCCGGCGTTCCCGTTCGGACCACGTGACATCGCGCCGACGCCGACCGGCGCCATCATCCGCGCGCTCTTGAACAAGGAGGTGCCCGGCCACGGTCCGGGCGGCTTCTGCACCATCGACGTCGACGACTGCGCGGAGGGCCATGTCCTCGCGGAGGAGAAGGGGCGCATCGGCGAGCGCTACATCCTCGGCAACGACAACGTCTCGCTGAAGGACTTCTTCGACGTCGTGTGCAAGGTGGCCGGCCTCAAGACGCCGAATCTGCCGATGCCTGGTGCGCTCGCGGCCGGCGTCGCGCTCGGCATGGAGCTGTGGGCCGATCACGTCTCACACAAGGAGCCGCCCGCGACGTATCGCTCGATGCGCTACGCGCAGCGCAACGCGTTCTTCTCGAACGCAAAGGCGAAGCGCGAGCTCGGCCTCCCCACGCGTCCACTCGAAGAGACGGTGCGCCGTGCCGTCGAGTGGTTCCGCGGGGATTTCCAGACTGCCCGAACGAAGGGCTGACTACTTCTTCTTCGCGGCGGGCTTCTTCGCCGCTGCCTTCTTGGCGGCCGGCTTCTTCGCCGCTGCCTTCTTGGCGGCCGGCTTCTTCGCGGCTGCCTTCTTGGCGGCCGGCTTCTTCGTCGCGGCCTTCTTCGTCGCGGTCTTCTTCGCGGGCGCCGCTGCCTTCGCTGCCGTCTTTGCGGCGGGCTTCTTCGCGGGCGCCGCCTTCTTCGCAGCGGGCTTCGCCACGGACTTCGTCTTCACGGTCGCCTTCGGCGCTGCCTTCTTGCCGGCTGCCTTCGGCGGGTCGTCGCCGTCACGGCTCATCGGCTTCGCTGCGCCGACGGTACCGTTGATCGCCGGCCGCACGACGCCCTCGCGCTGCTTCGTGCGCGCGGTGAGCGTGCCGCGGATCTTGTCGTCGAAATCGTCGAACTCGAACGGCTTGTCGATGTACGCGTCCGCGCCGTAGAGCGGGCTCGTCATCTGGTTCAGGTTCTCGCCGATGCCCGTGAGCATCACGACACCGGTATGCGCGAGCGCGACGTCCTCGCGGATCTTGCGACACACTTCCCAGCCGCTCATGCCGGGCATCATGACGTCGAGGACGACGAGATCGGGCAAGTGCTCGCGCGCGAGACGCCAGGCCTCTTCGCCGTCGGAGGCCTGGATCACCTCGAGCTTCGGGGCGTTCATCGTCCGCAGATGCCGGGCGACGAGCTCGAGCATCGACGGCTCGTCATCGGCTACGAGAACGAGCGGGGTGGAGGTCGGCATGGTCCGTACTATCGGAGGACGTAGCGGTTGGGGTCAAGCACCGACTAGCAGCACCGACGACGCCTGCGGCGTAAACGTCCGGAAGACCCTCACTCGTCGCGGAACTTCGTCGGAACGCGCGTCGTCGACTCGACGAGCTGCTTCGACGCATTCACGTGCTTGACCATAGTGGGCATGTGGCCCTTGGCCAGCTTCAACTTCCCCTGCATGAGCGCCTTGGTGGGGTCGATCTCTTTCTTGATGACCTGTTTCCACTGCGCATAGCTGGCTACGACGACGAACGGCGCGGTCTTCTCCGCTTCGCTCGCGGGCGTCAGCGTGCAGCCGCGGCACTCGCCCTGGTGGACGTCGAGCGACATCGCGAGGTCCTCGGGGATGCCGAGGGTAGGCTCGGCCTTGACGACCATGGCGACGACGCCATGCGTCCAGTCCTTGCCGGCCTTCTTGTATTCGGCGTTCGCGTTGATGGCGTCCTTGTAGGCGGCCACCCACTCGGTCGAGGGAAAGTCGAGAGCCATCAATTTCTCCGCCCTTTCCCTTAGTCTCGCCACGCGCGAAACTCCAGGGTCACGGATGTCCGACGAATCCAAGCCGAAGATTCATGGGCGGGGTAACAAGCGCCTCGATGGCGTGCTCGATTTCGTCGCGTTCGCGGCGAAGCCGATGCCTCTCGTCACGCTGCTCGACGAGGCGCCGCGAAGGATCGCCGAGATCTTCGGGGCCGACGTCTGCTCGCTGTACCTGGTCGAGGGTGACGGCCACGAGCTCGTCATGCGCGGCAACGTCGGCTTCTCGCCCGGCGCCATCGGCCAGATCCGACTGCACATCGGCGAGGGCATGACCGGCGAGGCCGTCGAATACCTGCGGCCCGTCACGAGCGGTCACGCTCCCGAGGACGCGGCGTACAAGCACTTCGACGTCCTCGCCGAGGATCGCTATCCGGTGTTCCTCGCGATTCCCGTGCGCGGCAAGGCGGGCCCGCTCGGCGCGCTCGTCATCCAGCGCGAGCGCCTCGAGTTCGACGAACGCGACATCGAGCTGCTCGCCGCGCTCGGCGCCATCATCGCGGCGGGCATCCGTCACGCGGAGATCATCGACGCACGACGCGAGAAGCCCATGCCGCGCAAGGCCGGCGGCGGAACGCGCAAGGTCACGCTCACCGGTCGCCCCTTCGTCGGTGGGCGCGCGATCGGCGCCATCGCTGCGCTGCGCAGGCCGGCGGCGCGTCCCAGCGAAGCGCGAGAAGAGGCTGACGTCCGCGAGGATCGCAAGCTCCTGCGCGGCGCGTTCGACGTCGCCGACAAGGCCATTCGCGCGCTGGCCGACGGCGCGAAGAGCATGCGGCTGGGCAGCGAGGCGGCGTTCCTCTCGACCTACGTCGAGATCCTCGGCGA
>JAQBQJ010000517.1 GCA_028287065.1 Labilithrix sp.
GAGGGGGCCCGGCCCCACTAGGGTAGGAGCTGAACCGCCGAGCACGATTCGAGGTACGAGAATCCTGCTCGGCGATTCAGCGCACGACGAAGGTCCCGATCTTCACGCGGTCGCTGCTGACGGTCGCCTTCCCCGGATCGACGACGCGCGAACGGCCCTTCCGACCCGACACGTCACCGAACGCCACGAACACGTCCCACGTGCCGGGCGCGGCCTTGTCGATGTGCACGCCGAACGCGTCGCGCACGAGGCGTCCTTCGGGCGCATCGGACAGGAAGAAGCTGCCGCCGATGACCTGATGGTCGGCGTTGTAGAACTCCTCGCGGTCCTTCTCGGGCTTCGGCTCGTCCTTGCGACGCTCGACGTGCACGAACATCGTCGTGGCCTTCGGGATGTGGGCCATGCGCCGGAGATACACCTCGATCGCGAGGTTGTTCCGCGCGTCCGGCCCGACGACGCGTCCCTCTTCGACCCGCAACGGAAGCGCGAACGCCGCGCCGACAGGCAGCGTCCCGTCCTGGTGCTCGCCTTCCGCCACCACCGCCGGCGTGCCGTTCGGGTTCCGCATCGGCGGCGGAGGCCACTTGTCGTCCGGCGACGACGCATACGCCGCGCCCGCGACGAGCCACGGCAGCACGACGAGAGCCGCCGTGATCCAGCGCTGCTTGCGCGAGAAGACCTCGCCCCGGCGGCGAGCGCGCCATCCGATCACCGCGAGCGCGAGGAGCGCGCTCAGCGTGACGCTCGCGCCGCCGAGCGTCGACCACGGCAGGAACGAGAGCACGAGATCGTGCGCGCCCGCGGGCACGTCGACGCCGATGAGGCCTTCGTTCGAGACGACCTTGCCGGCCGACGCATGCCACCCCGGCGCCCAGTTCTGGTTCACGAGCACGCGCGCGGGCTTCGAGACGTCGACGTGGAGCGTGATCTTCGTCGGCGACCACGCGACGCGCTTCACCGTGCCGGCGTCCGCAGACTCCGGCGCGAGGTACTCCTCGGCGGGCAGGTCACCGCGCAGGAGCGTGGTCTCGGCAACGCGATGCGTCTCCATGCAGCTCAGCGAGCCGATGTTCTGCGACTGCAGGTGGACCGCCAGCCAGCGGTTGCCGCGCGCCTGATGGAACTCGGCGAGGTTGCCCTCGACGACCGTGCCCATCGTGCGTCCCTTCGCGACGCGCTGGAACGCGCCGATCTCTCCGCCCACCGTCCACGTGACGGCGCCGATGAGCACGCACCACGTGACGAGGCGCCACTTGTTGCCTTCGCCGATGTGCGGGACGCGCGCGAGGGCGCCGGCCGCGGCCTCACTCGCGAAGAAGATCCCGAGCCACAAGAAGCGCTCCGGGTAACGAATGGCCGCGAAAATGGGCATTTCACGAAGGAACGCGAAGGCCGAGAAGCGCGACGCGTAGCCCGTCGCGAGCCATCCGCACACGAGCGCGATGAGCAGCGCCGGCAGCGCGCTGCGATGATGTGCGCCGAGCGCGACGAGCGCGAGGAACGCGGCACCGACGTAGAAGCTGCCGTCGATGTTCGTGTTGCCGTCCTTCACCCGCAGGAACCCGACGAGCGCCGCGAGGAGCGCCCGCGGCGCATGGCCGGGCGTGCCGGCCATGATCCGCGGCGCGGACATCAACGTCTCCGCGACCGGCCACAGGCGAACGCATGCCACCGCCGCCATGAAGCTCGCGGTCGCTGCGAGCATCGCGATCGATCGCCAGCGCGCCGCGCGCGGCTGCTCGACGAGTGTACGGATCGATTCGAACGCCGCTGCGAGGGCGAGGAGCGGCGCCGCGAACAGCCCCGCGAATCCGACCATCATGGCGAAGGCGATCGAGGCGATCGCCATGCCTTGCCACTTGCGACGCGCCGCGAGCGTGATGCCGAGCATGACCCACGGGACCAGCTCGAAGCTCATGAACTGGATCCAGCCGCGGTGATACGCGACCGCGAACTGACCCGAGAACGCGAACACCGGCGCGATGACGAGCGCGGCGATCGGCTCGGTGATGCGAAGACGTAGCCATCGGTACATCCCCTCCATCCCGACGACGAAGAAGAAGAAGACGGTCAGGATCTCGGCGCGATTGGCTCCGAACAGCAGCCCGAGGAGGAGCGTGGGCGAGACGAAGCGCGTCTGCGGCGCCGCCACGGCGTCGAATCCTCCGCAAAAATAGGGATTCCAGAGCGGCAGCTCACCGTAGCGGAGGACCGTGTCGATCGCCGCGCGCTCGTACAAGAGGAGGATGTGGACGTCGCGGAACTCATTGAGCCGTGCGGCCTCGGGCAGGATCGGCCAGACCATCACCGCGGCGAGCGCGGTGAAGAACGCGAGGCGGATACCGACGTGGCGCGCGAGGCGGGAGTACACGGGCTCGCGTCCTCACTCGAAGATCGGGCGCGGCTGGCACGGCACGGCGTTCACGATCCGACGCGGCGCGCGCGCAGCACTCCGCGGGTCGAGCGGGCGATGCAGGTCGTCGTCGACGGCACGCAGCACGTCCTCGTACGACACGCCGGCGTTGTTCGCGAGGTCGCGGACGGTGTTCGCCTCTTGGCCGTGGAAGTGATCGCGCTGCGACCAGTTGTCGGACGGGAAGTCGTCGGCCGCGCGCGCGCTCCAGTCGTCCTCGTGCGAGGCGACGGCGCTCGCGAAGTGCGCGCGCTCGTTCGGCGTGGCCGGACGGGGCGGAGGAGGAGCGGGCGCCGTGGCCGCGCGCACGACCACGATCGCCGTGACGGCGACGGCCACGAAGAAGCCGCTGATCTGGGTGAGCAGGTCCACGGCCAGGCAGTCTACGGCGCCTTCGCCGAGGCCGCGAAGGCTGAAATCACGTCCGCGCGCGCGACCGGGCCGCCGTGGCCGAGGTAGAACTTCTCGATGCCCATGGCGAGCAGGGCGTCGATGTTGCGCCGGTTCTGCGCGCGATCCGCCTGGTAGTAGTGCTCGCGCGGGCTCGACGGCGCGATCTGTCCGCCGAAGCTCCCGCCGAGCATCATGTCGCCGACGAACGCGCTCTGGTCGGACATGACGACGACGATCGAGCCCTTGGTGTGTCCGGGCATCGCGATGGCCTGGCCGTCGATGCCCCACGGCGAGAGATCGATGCGGTCGCGAACGACGAGGTCGGGCACGAACTCCGGATAGATGGTCGTGATGAACGGCTTCAGCAGGCTCGCGGTGAAGCTCGTCGGCAAGAGCTCGTCGTCGTGACCCTGGCGTGCAAGCCCGAGATCGCCCTCGCCGAGCATGATCTTCGCGCCGGTCGCACGGCGCAGATCGGCGGCGAGGCCCGCGTGGTCGGCATGTCCGTGCGTGAGCACCACGAGACCGAGCGACGAAGAGCTGACGCCGTAGTCGTCGAGCGCCTTCCGGAGATCGTCCATGTCGCCGAGCGTGCCGGAGTCGATGAGCACGGGCGTCTTCGTCTTCACGACGTGGACGTTCGAGAGCCGCAGGGGAATGCGCACGATCTCGGCGCCGCCCGGCGCACGCCCGACGACCGCGGAGCCGGTGCATCCGAGCGTGAACATCGCGAGCGCAGCGGCGAACATGAAGACCTTCATACGAACCTCGCAATGCCCGTCAGATGTGGCGCGTTCTATCGGCATCGTGCCCTGAGCCGCGACGCTCTCAGAACGTGAAGGTCAGCTCGAGCGGCGTGAACGGCGGAGGCGTCGCGATCAACGTTTCGTTGCGGCGCTTCGCGACGGCCATGTCCCCGAGGAGCGTCTCTCCGCGGCCGTACACGGCGGGCTCGCGATGCGGCGAGTCGAGGACCTTCGGCTCGTGCGACCGCGTGAGCAGCCAGACGAGACCTCCGACCGCGACCGCCGCGCCGAGGCCCATGAAGACGTAGCCGATGGTCTTGTAGCTGTCCTGCGTGGACTGGTTGTAGACGGTGCTCGACGTGGAGTAGCGGACGTCGCTGAGCGCGAGGAAGAGCAAGCCGCTGAGCACGAGCGCTCCGCCGCTGCCCATCATGACGATGCCGCCGATGAGCGGACCGGCGGACGCGGGGCGCACCTCGAGATCTACCTCGGGTCCGAGATCGCCGGGGACGACGAACGTGTGCGGCTCGTCGTCGTTGTTCGCGAGCGTCGCGCGCAGCTCGCTGTTCACCGGAACGTCGGCGGTGCACGGCGACGCGCACACGAAGTTGTACGTGCCGTCACCGCGCTTGATGAAGATGCGCGCGGTCCCCTTGTCCTTGTAGCTGCGGACGTGCACGCGAACGGCGCCGCCGCCTGCAGGGACGACCGGCGGCGCGGTCTGCGCGGACGCTGCGGACGGGGTACCCGCGATCCCGAGCCCGACGGCGAGCGCGGTCGCGGCGGTGAGAGCGGAGAGAGGGCGGCGCTTCATCACGACGCCGAGACTATCACCGGCGCGCGCCCGTGCATTGTCGGGCGGTCGGACCGACCCTACGGACCGTGGCCGGACCATGCACCCCACGTCGTCGCCCGTCGTCGCCCTCGGAATGATCGCCGTGACCCTGCTCGTGGTGACGGCGCTGGTCGTCGGATACGGCGTCGCCACGGCGCGCCGGCCCGTCGTGTTCGGGATCGCGCTGGCCATGTGGGTCGCGCTCGTCGGAGCCGCCGCTGCGTCCGGCGTGCTTCGCGACGCTCATGCTCGGCCGCCTCCGATCGTCGTCGTCGTGCTCGGCGGGATGCTGCTCGCGGTGGTGGCAGCGCGCTCTTCGATCGGCGAGCGCCTCGCGCGCGGGCTCCCGCTCGCGGCGCTCGTCGGGTTCCATTGCTTCCGCTTGCCCCTCGAGCTCGTGATGCATCGCGCCGCCAGCGAAGGGACGATGCCCGTGCAGATGTCGTTCTCGGGCTGGAACTTCGACATCGTGAGCGGCGCGAGCGCGATCGTCGTCGCGTGGATGATCGCGCGCGACAGGGCCCCGCGTTGGCTGGTCGTGGCCTGGGCGGTGATGTCGACCGCGTTGCTCGGCGTGATCATCGCGGTCGCCGTCGCCTCGACGCCGATCTTCGCCGCGTTCGGCACGGCGCCCGAGCGGCTGAACACGTGGATCGGGTGGTTTCCCTTCTCGTGGCTGCCCGCCGTGCTCGTACCCGCCGCGCTCTTCGGTCAGCTCGTCGTGTTCCGCCGGCTCGCTACCGATCGCGTCAGTGCTGCGCTGCCGGCGCGCTCGGCTCGTTCCCGCGCGTGATCGCACGGCGGATCCCGGCGAGCGGCGCCTTGTCGTCGAACGTCACGCGACCGCCGGACAGCTCGACGCCGAGCGACTTGAGCAGCGGCTCGAGCTCGATTGGATGCGGTGACGACGCCATCGCTTCGTAGAGCTCGCGAAGCACCGGTACGCCGGTCGCCCGATCGCCGGCGGACATCACGTCGGCGAGCGGCCAGCGGCTCGCGTTGCTCCCGCCCGCGTCGACGACGGCGCGCAGCGCGTCCTCGAGGCCGAAGCGGTTCTGCGTGCGCTTGCGGATCTCGACGTCGGCCACGAACCAGAAGAGCGCACCGCCCCAGTAGATGCGCCCCCACGTGTGCGTGCGATCGAGGCCGCGATCGCCCGCGGCGGGCAGGCCGTTCGGAAGACCCTCGACGAGACCGAGCCACGCGTCGGCCTCGCTCACGAGGCCTGCGCGCACGCGTGCGAACGGCTCGGCGTACGTGGCGATGCCCTCCTCGGCCCAGTCCTGCTCGCGCGTGACCGACGGGAACGTGAGGTGAATCATCTCGTGGACGAGCACCCAATCGTCGCGATACGCCTTCGGCATGGCGCGCTCGCCGATGCGCACGAACACCGTGCCGCCGCCGCCGGAGAGCGTTCGCCCGCTGCCGACCCATCGCCCGCGCGAGACGATCAGCATCACGAGCGCGCTGCGCATCGGAAAGCGTCCGTAGTAGGTCGTCACGGCGCGCGCGCTGGCCTCGACCCAGTGGGCGATGTCTTCCTCGCTCACCGCGGTCTTCCCCGGTCCGACCGCGAGCTCGATGCTGCCACCCTTCACGGGGACGCTGCGGACCTTGAACGGACCGAACGCCGTGTACGGCGACGTCCAGAGATCGTCGATGGAAATATCCCATGCGGCGGGAACCTCCTCGGAGTGGAACACGCCGGTGACGAACCGCGAGCCCTCGGGACAGGCCACGCGAAAGCGCAGGCGGAGCTGGCGCGGCGCGCGCGTCGGAGCGAGCAGCCAGGTCGACGGAGGCGCCTCGACGACCTCTCCTTCCTCGCTCGCGACATCGAGGTCGTCGATCTTCTTCGCGGCCTCGCGGAGCGCATAGCGATAGCGAAGGCGGCAAGGCCCGGAGGCGCAGGGCGCGGCCTCGAACTGCCGTCCGTTGCGCACGACGGGCACCCACGGCGCGCCGTCGCGATCGGCGGAGGCCTCGACGTCGCGCGCAAACGCCTCGGCCCCGCGATCGAGCCCGAACGCCGAGCTGGCACTCGCCGTGAACCGAGCCTCGACGCCCACGACGCCTGTCGCCGGATCCCACGTCGCCGCGTACTCCCCGACGAGCGCGGTGGGCACCGTGGCGAGCGCGGGCCGATCGATCGTGGGCGCAGCCGCAACGACGCTGGCCGCCGGCTCACTCGCAGGCCGCGATGTCCCGGCGTCGCGCGTGCACCCCACCGCAGCACACGCAATCAACCCCAGGACCGTCTTCATGCGCAAACGTACTCCCCTCTCCCGCTTCGGGAGAGGGGCTGGGGGTGAGGAGGCTACACGCCGTGCTTCTCGAGCAGCTTGCCGAGGCGCGGCGCGGCCTGCTCGACGTTCTTCTTCGCGGAGCTACGCAGCTTTTCGTAGGCCGCCTTCGCCGCGCCGCTCTTCGCGCGCTCGGCCTTCGCGTCGGTGATCGCGAGGAGCGCATCGGCGACGCGGCCGGCGTTGTTCGCGAAGAAGTCCGCGACGTTCTTGTTCTGGGACTTCGCGTCGGCGTAGATGGGGTCGAGCGCCTTCGCGAAGTCGGGGAGCAGGTCGTCGACCGCCTTCTCGACGAAGCCCGGTTTGATCCCCTTCACGGTGCCGTAGCCCGCCTTGATCATCAGCCCCGAGATCCCGCCCTTGTCCTTCACCTCGGAGTCGATGAGCTCGCAGCAGTCCTTCACGATCAGGGGCTTCTTCTTCTCGTCGGTGAGCGCATCGGCCAGAGACATCGTTGGGGTCCTCGCTGGGTAGGGGGGCGGGGGCTGGGTAGGGGCGGGAAAACGGACGCTTTGGCGATTAGCACACGATCGGCCGGGACGGGACGCCGACACTTGACACGACGCGTCATCAGAGCAAGAACGTGAGTGAACGGTCATTCAGCGATACTCATCGTCCGGGGGATCACGCGACGAAACCTGTGTACGCGATCCAGCGCCGCAACGTCGGGCGAGGTCGGGAGATGCCATGATGGAGGCGGTGACCCTGGGAACGATCGTCCGCGCGCCCGCGATCGTGCGGACCGAGGTCCGCCACGACGGCGTCGCGGTGCTCACGCTCGATGACCCGCGCGAGACGCACAACACGATCACTCCGCAGCTCGGCGCGGAGCTCGCCGCCGCGCTCGATGCGGCGGACCGCGATGTGCGTGTGAAGGCCATCGTCCTGCGCAGCGCGAAGAAGGACTCCTTCCTCGTCGGCGCGAAC
>JAQBQJ010000534.1 GCA_028287065.1 Labilithrix sp.
CCGACTCCACGGCGATGCTGATCCTCATGGGGTACCCGAGCGACGTCGATCTCCAACAGGCCATGAATCGCGGCCTCGCGAGCATCGTCGCGGAGGACGCGTCGCTCGACGAGATGTTCCTCGCCGGCATCCGCGCCTTCGAGCTGCTCGAGGCGAAGGGCCGCGCCGAGAGCCGCGGCAAGTGGCTCCGTCGCTATCGCTACGAGCTCGGCGAGCTGATCAACATCGCGCGCGCGATGACGACCGAGCGCGACGTCAACAAGCTCCTGGCGATCATCCTCGAGAAGAGCCGCTTCGTGACCGGCGCGGATGCCGGGAGCATCTACGTCGTCGAAGACGAGACGTCCGAAGAAGGCGAGAACGGCCCCGTGAGCCGCGCGCGCGGCGCGATGCTCCGCTTCAAGCTCTCGCAGAACGAGTCGGTCAACTACGACTCGCGCGAGTTCGTGATGCCGATCTCGACGCGCTCGATCGCCGGCAGCGCCGCGCTCGGCAAGAAGCCGATCAACATCCCGGACGCGTACGACATCCCCGCCGGCGCCCAGTACGGCTTCGACCGTCGCTTCGACGAGAAGATCGGCTACCGCACCAAGTCGATGCTCACGATGCCGCTGATCTCGCAGCGGGACGAGGTGATCGGCGTCATCCAGCTGATCAACAAGAAGAAGGACCCCGAGAAGAAGCTCTTCTCCAAGGAGGACGTCGAGGAGCAAGTCGTGCCCTTCGACGAGCGCTCCGAGGAGCTGCTCGGCATGGTCGCCGCGCAAGCAGGCGCATCGCTCGAGAACGCGATGCTCTACGACGAGATCCGGAAGCTGTTCGAGGGCTTCGTGAAGGCGAGCGTCGAGGCGATCGAGTCGCGCGATCCGACGACGAGCGGTCACTCCCGTCGCGTCGCGGATCTCACCGTCGAGCTGGCCAAGGTCGTCGACGGCGAGACGAGCGGCCCGTACAAGGGCGCGAGCTTCTCGCGCGAAGACCTCCGCGAGCTCGAATACGCGAGCCTCTTGCACGACTTCGGCAAGATCGGCGTGCGCGAGAAGGTCCTCGTCAAAGCGAACAAGCTCTATGAGGAGAAGGTCGAGCTGATTCGCGCGCGCTTCGACTTCATCGCGCGCTCGCTCGAGGCGGACATGCTCCGCCGCAAGCTGAACGCGCTCGAGCGCGGCGCCCCGAAATCGGACCTCGATGCGCTCGAGAAGGAGTTCACGGAGCGCCGCGCCGAGCTCGACGCCTCGTGGTCGACCATCATGTCGGCGAACGAGCCGACGGTCCTCGCCGCGGGCGACTTCGCGAAGATCGAGAGCATCGCGAAGGAGACGTACGTCGACATGCGCGGCGAGATGCGCTTCCTCCTCGACGCCGACGAGGCCGTCGCGCTCAGCGTGAAGCGCGGCTCGCTCACGCCGAAGGAGTACGACGAGATCACGAGCCACGTCGTCCACACCTTCAAGTTCCTCTCCAACATCCCGTGGGGAAAGGCGTTTCGGCGCGTCCCCGCGATCGCCGGCGCACACCACGAGCGCCTGAACGGCACCGGCTATCCGAATCGTCTCCGCGCCGAGGAGATCCCGGTGCAGTCGAAGATGATGAGCATCGCCGACATCTACGACGCCCTCACAGCGAGCGATCGCCCCTACAAGAAGGCCGTTCCCGTCGAGCGCGCCGTCGACATCCTCGAGTACGGCGTGAAGGATCAGCACCTCGATCCGGAGCTCGTTCGGATCTTCCGCGAAGCTCGCGTGTGGGAACGCTGCACGAAGCGCTGACCCTCCGCTTCGTGTCGAACTAGCGCACGCGCGTTACGGAATTGTCACGCTTCGATGGCGCGGACTTGATATTCCGTGCGTCGTGCAACGCCACACTCGCCGTGTTCGCCTAGCGCTCGCTGCAGTCGTCGCCGCTTCGTTCGGAATTGCCAGCGCCCCGGCGCGCGCCCAGGCCCAAGGCGCTCCACCGAGCGGCAACTGGCCGACCAACCCGGCCAGCGCTGCGGATCCGCCGCTGCTCCCGGCGCCGACCCCGAGCCCGCCGACGTCCACGTCCGGAACCGACGTGGCGCCTCCGTCCAACCAGCCGCCGCCCGCGCCCATCATCATGAGCGACAAGGACGCGAACAAGGCGGCCGAGGAGGCGCGCGCGAAGATGCGCGAGCTCGAGGCCCGCGTCGCGCTCGACGAGGCGCGCATCAAGACGATGGAGGACGACCTCGGTCCGCTGCGCCACCTGAAGGTGCAGGGTTACGTCCAGTTCCAGTACCGGATCCAGTCGTTCAACGCCGCCGCCTCGCCGAACCTCGTCAACGGCAGCCTGCCGCCGGGGATCTCGTCGAACGACGTGATCGCGAAGCCCGACGGAACGACGACGAACACCAACCTGTTCCGGCTGCGGCGCACGCGGCTCCGCACCATCTACGAGACGGACGTGGTCCGCGTGTTCCTGCAGGTCGATCTCCTCCCGGCCGGCGGGCCCACCGCGACGCAGGGAACGATCGCGCGCAACGCCGAAGCGACCGGGATCGCGCACTGGACGAAGGACGTGAAGACGGAGCTCACGGGCGGTCTCTTCCAGATCCCGTTCCGTGCCGAGGTCGTCGAGACGTCGATGTACCGGCCCTGGATCGAGCGGACGCAAGCGTCGCAGCAGCTCTTTCCGTCGGAGCGCGACCTCGGCGTGCACGCGAAGACCTTCGTGATGAAGGACCGCTTCACCTTCGACATCGGCATCCTCAACGGGCAGCGCCTCGGCGAGAGGCTCTTCGTGCTCCAGCCGGACCTCAACGGCTCGAAGGACTTCTTCGCGACCGCGACCTCGCAGATCGGCCCCGTGAACGTGAATCTCGCCGGGTATCTCGGCCGCGGCCAGACCGTGGACGCGACGCTCCTCCGGATCAAGAACTGGAAGCGTCTCGGCGCGAACATCGGCGCGACCGCCGCGCATACGTTCTTCCCGAGCCTGGGCGAGACGAAGCTCGTAGCCGAGCTCATGTTCGGAACGAACATGGACACCGGCGTGACGTACCGGTTCGCCGTCCCGGCGATCCCGCAGAGCTTCACGGACGGCGTGAAGGACCTGAACGAGCGCGGGCTCTACATCCGCGCCGAGCAGGAGCTCACGAAATGGGGCATCGCGGGCTTCCGCTACGACACGTACACGACGGACTCGTCGGTCAAGAACAACGGAATCGACACGTACACGCTCATGGCCGGTCTGCGGTTCTCGAAGTACCTGCGCCTCATCAACGAGGCGAGCTACACGATCGACAACATCCACCCCACGGGCGGCGCTGCGCCGTCGAAGGACATCTACGGCTACACCGCGTGGATGCAGGGATCGTTTTACTAGACTAGATCGTTGGGGTCGAGCCGCGACCCAGCGCCTCGCCGATGAGGTCGCGCAGCGAGCGCAGCGAACGCACGCCCAAGGTCGCGACGCCGCGTCCGGCGAGCAGGTCGACCGCGAAGTCGAGGCGTTCGCTGCTGCGATCGGCCTCGACCTCCACGCTCGCGATCTCGTCCTCGAGCCGTGCGACGATGTCGCGCGACGCCATGAGCTCGCCGCCGATCCGCATGCGCCCTTCGCGGTCGGGACCCGCGGCGATGACGCCGATGGCCTCGTCGCGCGTCGCAGCCCACGGGGGATCGCCGCGCGGATCCTCGAGCGCCGCGCCGGGGATCTCACGCGACAGCGCGCGCGTCATCTCGGACGCAGTGTCGAGCGCGAGCTCGCCGATGCCGTACGCCGTCGCGTAGGCATCGATCACGGCGTCGGCGACGCGGCCGACGTCGACCTCGGCGTCGATCCCGACGGAGCGCAGCGTGCGCGGCGGCTTGCTCAGGAACGACCTGCGCGCGCGCACGGCGAACGGCGTGTCGACCGCGACGAATGCTTCGACGAGGGAACGCCCGGTCCCTGCGTCGTGCGCAAAGGCAACGGAAGCGACGGGCATCTTCGACGCGCTGACCCAGTCCCGGTCGAAATAGTGCGCGACCGCGCCGACCTTCGCGAGCGCGCGGAGCAGCGGCCGGACGTAACGATTGAGCAGGCGGTCGGGCTCGCATGCGACGAGCGCGCTCGGGTTCGCGAGCGCGAGCTGCATCCAGACCGTGCCGGGTCCGACCTTCACCTCGCCGCCGCCCGAGCCGCGGCGCGTGACGAGCGCCTCCGCATCGACGGCCGTCCCGAGCTCGGACAGGCGCTGGTATGCGCCGAGCACGATGGCCTCGTCGGACGGTACCGCGATCACGAGCTCGGCGGAGTGCGCGAGCGGGCGGTCGAGCGCCGTTCGCGAGATCGTCGCGAGCTCGGACGAGGGAACCGCCGCGAGCCGGACGACGCGCATGTCCTTGCCGCTCGCCATCGAAAGAGCATCATCGCACGCTATAGTCGTGCCGTGACGACGACGATCGACTGGAGCCGCGAAGGCGACACCTGCATCGCGCTGCTGCGCGACCTGATCCGCGTTCCGAGCGTGAACCGCGGCACCCGCGACGAGGGCGACGGAAACGAGCGCCCCGCCGCCGAGCGCGTCGCGCAGCACCTTCGCGATGCGGGCCTCGAACCGAAGCTCCTCGAGAAGCAGAAGGGCCGCACCAACGTCGTCACCCGCGTGAAAGGCGACGGGTCGAAGCCGCCGCTCTTGCTCAACGCGCACCTCGACGTCGTCGAAGCCGATGCGAAGTCGTGGAAGCACGACCCGTTCGGCGGCGAGATCCACGACGGTTACGTGTGGGGACGCGGCGCGATCGACATGAAGCACATGGCCGCGATGAGCGCATGCGTGATGGCCATGCTCGCGAACGACGTCAAACAAGGGAAAAAGAAGCTCTCCCGCGACGTCGTGTTCGCCGCCGTCGCCGACGAAGAGGCCGGCTGCGAGCTCGGGAGCTCGTTCCTGTGCGACGAGCACGCGGACGAAGTGCGTGCAGAGTACATGCTCGGCGAGATCGGCGCGTTCTCGCTGCACCTGTTCGGGCGCACGTTCTATCCGATCCAGGTCGCCGAGAAAGGCGTGTGCTGGGTGCGCGCGACCTACGAGGGGACGCCCGGCCACGGCTCGATGCCCGACCCGGAGAGCGCCGTCGTGCGCCTCGCGACCGCGATCAAGCGGCTCGGTCGCGGCCGCCTTCCCATGCACCCGACCGAGGTCGTGACGGGCTTCCTGCACGGGCTCGCGCAGGAGCTCCCGAGCCCGCAGCGGCACGTGCTGAGGCGCCTGACGACCCCGCAGATCGCCTCGCTCATCCTCGATCACCTCGTGCGCGACCCCATCCAGCGGCGTTCGTTCGGCGCGATGCTCTCGAACACCGCCTCGCCCACGGTGGTGCGCGCGGGCTCGAAGGTGAACGTGATCCCCGGCAGGGCCACGGTCGACCTCGACGGGAGGACGCTCCCTGGCCAGTCCGAGAGCGCTTTCCTGGAAGAGCTACGCGAGGCCCTCGGCGGAGACCCGCAGCTCGAGGTGCTCCGGTCGCTTCCGGCCGTCGAGGCGACGAGCAAGACGCCCCTGTTCGATCACCTGGCCGCGACCGTGAGGAGACACGACCCCACGGGGCATCCGCTGCCCTACCTCATCCCTGGGTTCACGGACGCGAAGGCCTACGCCCGGCTGGGAACGACTTGCTACGGGTTTGCCCCAGTAAAGTTCGACCCGACGCACGACGTGAACTTCACGAAAATGTACCATGGGCACGACGAGCGGGTGCCCGTCGACGGCCTCAAATGGGGCCTCCGCGTGCTCTACGAGGCCGTCAGCGGCTTCTGTGCGTGACAGCCACGCTTATGCAAGCAAGCACCTGCGCCAGCATGCACTTGCTGTCCGAGGCAAGAGTCGGATAGAACCGAAGCTGTCTCCCGTATCTAGAGCGATCGGCGGGTCGGTCGCGGGACATCGCGATCGCAAGGCACGCGGCACGCACCGAGGGTTCGATGGTCAATCCGCAGATGGTGATGTACGAGGAGGAGTTCAACCAGATCCAGACGGTCGTAGACCGCCTGGTTCGGGACGCGAACGCCAAGGTCGTCTTCATCGTCGACAAGAACGGTCAGCTGATTTCCGCGGCTGGCGACATCGACAACGTGGACACGACGAGCCTGGCCTCGCTCACCGCCGGCAACATCGCCGCGACGGGCGGCATGGCGAAGCTCCTCAAGGAGAACGAGTTCGCAACTCAGTTCCACGAGGGCGAGAAGGCCAACATCCACATCCAGCTCGTCGGCAATCGCGTCATCCTCGTCGTGATCTTCGACTCACGTTCGAGCCTCGGTCTCGTCCGCCTTCGCGTGAAGAAGGCGAGCGAAGAGCTCAATCACATCTTCGAGACTCTTCTCAAGAAGGTGCAGGAGCCCGGAGCGGATTCGCCGTTCGCCGAGATCACGGACGAGGACATCGACAACCTGTTCAACGATTGATGCGGACGCGACCAGCCCGATGAGTTTCATCAACTACATGGCCCGCGAGATCAACTGCAAGTTGGTCTATTACGGCCCGGGTCTCTGCGGGAAAACGACCAACCTGCAGTACATCTACGAGCGCACGAATCCCGAGGCGAAGGGCAAGATGATCAGCCTCGCGACGGAGACGGAGCGCACGCTGTTCTTCGACTTCCTGCCGCTCTCGCTCGGTGAGATCCGCGGATTCAAGACGCGCTTCCACCTCTACACGGTCCCCGGACAGGTCTTCTACGACGCTTCCCGCAAGCTGATTCTGAAGGGCGTCGACGGCGTCGTGTTCTGCGCGGACTCGCAGATCGAGCGCACGGAAGCGAACCTCGAGTCGGTCGAGAACCTTCGCACGAACCTCGCGGAGCAGGGCTACTCGCTCGACAAGCTCCCCTACGTCGTCCAGTACAACAAGCGCGATCTCCCGAACGTCGCCTCGGTCGAAGAGCTCCGTCAGATGATCAATCCGACGAGCGTGCCCGACTTCGAGGCCGTCGCCCGCACCGGCGTCGGCGTGTTCGACACGCTGAAGGCCGTCGCGAAGCTCGTCTTGACCGAGCTCAAAAAGGGCGGCAACGGCTGAGGCCAGCGCGGAGCGCGCGGGCGCTCCGTCAGAAATCGAGCTTCGCCCAGGCCGGCGAGCCCGAGACGATTCCCACCGCGACCAGGTAGGTGGTGCCGACCGTCGTCGGAATGCTGAGGCGCGGCTCGAGGTCGGACATGCTCGTGTTGTCATTGCAACCGAGCGGCGCGGCGCCGCCGTCGGCCGCGCACGGCGCCGGGAAGACCTCGACGATCAGATCCGCTTTGTCCTTCGTCACCGCTCTCAGGTCCAGGAGCGACGTCGACGCGGTCACGCGAAACCACCGCGTGGGCACCGGGGACAGCGGCCCGCACGCGAACGTGTGCATGCCGACCAGCGCGCCACCGAAGTGGAACCCATAGTTGGGAGACGCCGACGCCGGGGGCACGACGAGCGGCGAATCGCAGCTCGCGCCCGTCCCTCCGCCGCCGCTCCGGCAGTCGTAAGCGAGACAGAGCTCGCGCTCGCCACATCGGTTCTGGCAGCTTCCGCAGTGGTTCGGGTCGGAGTAGCGGTCGTGGACGCACGTGCCGTTGCAGACCACGCCGTTGGCGCAGGTCCCCGCATCGGTGCACGCGCCGTCCACGCAGCTGTTTCCGATATCGCAGCTCTTGCCGCATGCGCCGCAGTTGAATGCGTCGGTCTTCGGCTCCGTGCAGAGCAGAGGCATCGAGCTCGGACCGGGACCGCATGCGAGCTCGGACGTCGCGCAGCCGGTCGCGGGCGAATGGTGGTCCGGGAGGATCTCGCCCCGGCTCGGCCCGGGCGTCGGCCCTGCGCCGTCCGCGGCTTGACCGCCGCCCTCCGTCGTTGCCGTCCCTCCGTCGGAGCCCTCGCTTCCGGAGGACGCGCCGCTGCTCGTCGTACCGCATGCGGCGAGCCCGGTCCCGAGCCCGAACGTGGCGAGCGCAACGAAAGCGGCGTGGCATCGGCGGAAACGCATGCGTCCGAATATACGAGCGCCCGCGCGCCGGCGTTCCCCCGCGAGCTAGTGCTTTTGCTCTAATTCCGTTTCGAGCGAATGACGCGCGCTTCCGGGTGGTGCTTCTGCCACGCGCCTTCGAGGATGTTCACGTAGGACTCGCCGCCGTTCAGCGGGGCGATCTCGACGCGCATGCTGCGTCCGTCCTCGCTCGTGAGCTCGATGACGTCGCCGAGCAGGCCCTCGGTGTGATGCGCGATCTTCGCCACGTCGACGAGCTGCATCGCCGTGGCCTTGTCGCCGTTCGCATGAACGACGCGCGACGACGTCACGAGCGAGACCTCGCTCATGTCGAGACGCACGGTCGCGTCGTGGAATGCGAGCAGGTCCTCGTCGGGCTTGAGGAGGTTCCGCGCCTTCAGCGCTTGCACCGTCGGCTCGGGCACCTGCGCGCCGAGGATGACGCCGCCCTCGTGATCGGACGAGGCGCCGGCGGCCATCAGCCCCACGACCACGCCGCACGTGCCGAGCAGGCCGCCGAGGACGGCCATGAGGCCCATCGCCGCGAGCACCCATACGACGGGCGACGTCCGGCGCGGAGGCGGCGGCGGGGCCGAGTAGTAGACCGGGGCGGCGTGCGAATACTGGGGGTACACGCCCTCTAGAGCATCGTACCGCGCTGCAGTCGCGAGTTTTTTACACGGAAGCTCGGAGTCTCGGAAAACTACATTTTCCGGGCTTCCCTGTGAAATCTCGCTCTCGCTTCAGGTCGCGCGGTGCGCCTGATACACGCGCGAACGACGACCGCGGTCCTTCGCCTTGAGCTTGGCGCGGTAACGGTTGGTCTTGCCGCGGGACGACTTACGGGGCTTCTTGGAAAGGACGAGATACATGGCGGATTCCTCGAGGACGGAGGGGTGTACCCGAACCGGCGTTTCCGGGCAAGCGGGGAGAACAGGAGCGGTCATTCCGAGCTATGCTTCGCGGCCGTGAATGTCCGTCTCGTCCACGAGTTCCGCTTCGAGGCCGCCCACAAGCTCCCGAAGGTGCCCGCCGGCCATAAATGCCAGCGTTTGCACGGGCATTCCTTCAAGATCGAGCTCACGGTCGCGGGACCGGTGAACCCCGAGACCGGCTGGTTCATCGATTTCAGCGTGATTTACGACATCTGGCAGCCGCTCTGGAACCAGCTCGACCACAATTACCTGAACGACATTCCCGGCCTGGAGAACCCAACGGTGGAGAATCTGGC
>JAQBQJ010000548.1 GCA_028287065.1 Labilithrix sp.
GCCGCCGCAAACCCGCCGGGACCGCCGCCGCCGGTGAGCGTCGACGAGGAGCGGGCCGCCATCGGCGGAGGCGGCGCGCCCAGCGAAAAGCGCATGGCGCGCGCAGGTGCTGCTGCGGGAACGCCCATGCTCGCGATGCCCATCCCGCGCGAGCGTGCCTGTCGGAACATCGCCCAGTCGGCGGGAGCGTTCACGGGGACGGCGCGCGTCTCGGCCTGCTCGTTGACGCGCCGATCGCCGCTTCGCTTCTCGACCACGACGAACGACGTGTACTTCGACGACACCCCGTGCTCCTTCGCGAGATCGACGATGCGCTGCTTCATCGCATCCGCCCGGCGGCCGCCGAGCGCGGCGCGCTCGAGATCGCGGATGCGTGCCTGCGCCCAGAGCTTCGCGACCGACGGCCGTGCCTCGTGATCGGGCAGGGCGAAGGGCACCTCGAGGTAGAACGTCTCGCCCTCGTACATGCCGCGGAGCTCGACCGCTCCGACGCCGGCCGCCTCGTATGTGCCGAAGACCGTGAACGGCTCGCCGTCGACGAGCGACGTCGGCTCGGCCGGAGCGATCTCGCCCACATCGACGCCGCGGAACGTGACCTTCAGGTCGGTGACGCGAGGCGCGGTCGCACGTGCGAACTGCGCGACGACCTTGTCGTCGACGCGCTCGCCCGGATGGATCATCTCGACGGCGCCGCCCGTCTTCTCCGCGAGACCGACGAGGAGCGCGTCGCTCACGTTCGTGCCGATGCCGAAGCCGTAGACGCGCGCCGCTTTTCGCTTCGCGAGCAGCTGCTCCTGGATCTCGTCCTCGTTGCCGACCTGGCCGTCCGTGAGGAGCACGATGACGCCGTTCGGCGCGAGCTCGGTCGCCCGGACGAGCGCCTCGAGCATCTCGGTGCCGCCGCGAGCGTCGATCGCGTCGATCCAGCGATCCGCGGCGCGCAGCGTCGCCGGTGTGAGCGTCGTCATCGAGGGAGACATCATGTCGATCGCGTCGTCGAAGGCGATCACGGCGAAGCGATCGCCCTCGCGGAGCTGCCGCAAGCAGAGGCGCAGCGCCGTCTTTGCCTCGGCGATCGACGAGCCGCCCATCGAGCCGGAGCGATCGATGACGAAGACCACCTCGCTCTTCGCGTCGCGGCGCTTCAGGCCGCCGGCGAGGTCGGGCACGAGCGAGAGCGCGAACGCGCCGGCTCCCCCGCCCTGCTTCGAGGCAGGATCGCGATGCGCGACGACGGTCGCGAGCGGCGCGGCCTCGAACGCGCTCTTCTTCGGAAAGGCGGTCACGACGATGTCCCGATCGAGCGCGACCTCGCGCTGGACGAACGAGACGCGCGTGCGCGGCGCGTGCCCGTCGACGCGCTCCGTGCGGATGTGATGCGACGGGCTCTCGACGTCGACGTCGCAGCCGAGATCGAAGACCAGCTCGAGCGCGAGCCCGTATTGCACGTCCGCGATGGGCGGGGAGATGCGGTCGGCGTCGGGCACGCGCGTGGTCGGCTCCGAGGTGCCGTGGGCGGTGCGGTCGCCCGCGACGTTGCCGGGCATGTAGCGCGGCGCCACCAGCGTGGGGAGCGTCCAGCGGATCGCGCCCTCGTCGGCCTGGACGGGCTCGACGTACTCGATCTCGATGACCGTCTCCTCGCCGGGCAGCAGGTTGCCGACGTTGGCGGTGAAGACGTTCGGGCGCTCCTGCTCGAGCAGCGCGCTGCCGTGGCCGGCGCTGATCGCGTCGTCGTAGCGGCGGAACGCCTCCTCGCGCTCGTGGACCTCGCCCGTGAGCTGACGGCCGTTGACCGTCATCGCGAAGCCCGTGACCGCTCCACGCGCCGGCAGCGGGAACGTGTAGATGGCCTCGATGGGCCGCGTCTCGTCGTTGCGGTAACGCTGGCGAACGACGGCGCGCGCGTGACCTGCGAGCACCTCGGCCTGCACCTCGACACCGAGCAAAGGTACGGGGCGATTCACACCCGCGAACAGCCCGGCCCGCTCGACTCCACCCTTGGCGCTGTTCATCGCTTTCGCCCTCCTTCTTTCACGTTGTGGTGCACACGCTCCTCCAGGATCGCCAGCATCTCGTTGACCAGGTTCAGGGATTGCTCCGGCGCGTCATCTGCCACTGTCAGGTCGACACCAGGAAAGAGCTCGATGCGCCGGAACACGCGTGACGCTTCGCGGGCGATCGCAGCGCGTGCATCACGGCGCGGCGGATCGAGCGGCGGTGGCTCGCTCGCCGGCGGGGCCGCGCCACTGCGTGAAGGTGACGCCGGCGTCACTTTTCCGTCGGCAATCCGCTCGATCTCGCCGACCGAGCGCCCCTCGAGCTCCGCCGCGATCGCGTCGAGCGGAAAGAACGCCTCCTGGAGCCGCCGGATCGCCCGGAGCCGCACGAGGTGCTCGTGCCCATACGCCGTGTCCTTGCCCCGGAACGCGGCCGCGGGGATCAGCCCGCGCTGCACGTAGTAACGCACCGTGCGCGCGGACATCCCGGCGGCACGGGCGAGCTCGTCGATCTTGTACGCCTTCTCCGTCACCCCTCCACTGTGATTCTTGCCACCATCGCTGTCAAGTAGACACTTGCCAAACGACCACGGATTTCCGTGCTCCCGGCCAGCTCAGGCCGCGGCAACGCGCCTTTTTTGGTCGCAGGCGCTGCGCGTAGTAGATGGGACGTGATGGTGCTGCGTCCCGCGTACGTCCAGGCCGTCTCGGTCGTGTCGGGCGTCGTCGTGACGTTCGGGATCGCGGGCGCGTTCGCGTGCGGGACCGAGCCGGTCGGCGTCGATGCTTGCCGCCAGATCGAGACGGCGCGCTGCGAGAACGCCAAGAGCTGCGGGATCGACCTCTCGAAGCCCGTCCACCGCCGCGACGGCAACAGCCCCGAGAAGCAAGACCAGCAGGACGTCGGCGCGTGCAAGCGCTTCTACGACGAGGAGTGTCTGCACGGCCTCGTCACGACCGTCGATCCCGGCGCGATCAAGACCCAGGCGTGCGTCGACGCGATCAACAACGCGACCGACTGCGACATCGTGAAATTCCCGGAGAAGAGCCCCGCGTGCGACTTCTTGCTCCCGCCGGCCGCTCCGGCGACCGCTGCCGACGCCGCGACCGAGTGACGACCTAGCCGTCTTCTCGTGCGTCGGCTTCGTCGCCTTCGTCGACGTCGAGGAGGTCGACCACGGAGTCGACGAGCGCCTCGGTCACGCTGGCCGGCGGGTCCTCGTCCTGCTCGAGCGCCTGGACGGGAACGCGGACGCGCGACGCGCGCATGTGCTCGTCGAGGTCGATGCGCCAGAACGAGGGATCGTCGCCGCTCCTGCACCCCAGCGTGAGCGACGGTGACGCGAGGATCGTGAAGTTCGAGCCGGCGGGCTGACGCTGCTCGCTCACGTGGCGATGACCGTGCAGCACGGCCGTCGCGCCGATCTCGTCGAAGACCTCGGCGGCGCTTCGCGCGTCGTCGAGACGCATGCCGATCTCGCTCGGTGCACGCCGCCCGACGCCGTGCGGCAGCGGAACGACGTGGTGGTGCAGCATGACGAGCCGATGGCGCGCCGCCTTGAACTCCGGGCGGTCGCCGATCTCGCGCAGCCACGCGAGCTGAGCGGGGCCGATCGCGCCGTTGTGCCGGAAGAAGCGCCGCTGCGGCCTGGCGCACGAGTCGAGGCCGACGAACACCGCGTCCGCCTCGGGCACGTGGCGGTACCAGCCGCCGGACTCGTGCAGCTCGAGGCCGATGCGCGCCGCGAACGCCTTCCACGCCGCCCGCTTCGACTCCGCCGTCGGCTTCGGACGGCCGCTGCCGCGCAGCGGGAACAGGTAGAGATCGTGGTTGCCGGGAATGACGAAGAGGCGCCCCTTGTCCTTCCAGCGCGCGAAGGCCGCCTCGACGAGCTCCCAGCCGACGCCGTCGTCGGTGACGTCGCCCGTCACGACGACCGCGTCCGCGTTGCTCTCCTCGATGGCCTGGACGGCGCGGAGCAGGCGCACGTTCGAGCTCCGCGGTGTGCCCTCGAAGAGATGACGGAGCGCGCCCGGGCTCGGCACGTGCTGCGCGAGCGTCGGCGCGCGCCGCGCCTCGAGGTGGCACGCCTTCGCCGCCGCGCGCTCGACCGGGTCGAGGACGCCGCCCCCTTCCTTGCGTGACGGGATCGGATGCTGGTAGCCGGCGGGATCGACGAGCGCGATCTTGGCGGTTCGCTTGCCGCGCTCGTGGAAGACGCGCCAGCCGGCCTCCTCCCAGACCACCTCGTACTTCGCCGTGTCGTTCGGGAAGACGTTCACGCTCCGCTTCACGACGCGTAGGCGGTCGTGGAACGTGTCACCGAACTCGGAGACGTGCAGGTCCGAGACGTGAGCTACGACGAACGCCAACGCCTCGTCTCACATGCCTGCGAGGATCTTGAACGACTCACCGTCGGCAACGATCTCGAGGCGGTTGTCGGCGACGGTGTGCTTCCACTCCTCGCCCTTCAGGCCCGGGATACGGTAGCTCGCCGAGAACGTGTACTCGATGTAGATCTTCTTGTTCTCGTTGAAGGTCACGCGCCGGTAGCGGATCTCGTACCGGATCGTCTGCGTCTTCACGAACGTCGAGGTCAGGTAGTCCTTGAGGCCGTCGAAATCGATGTCGTCCTCGGGGTTGGTGTTGCCGCCGTCCTCGTAATACCGAGGGCTGGCAAGCTTGAGCAGACGCCCGACGTCCTTGTCCTCGACCGCGTGCCGGTACTCCTCACAGAAGGTGATCACCTTCTTGTTCTCGCTCGAGTCCTCGACGTCCGTGTTCGGGATGTACGACTTCGAGCACCCGGCGGCGCCGAGCGACACGACCGAGGCGAGTGACAAAATGACGGCCGTTACGACGTTTCGCATTTGTGCTCCAACAAGGAGGACCTTACGGGGATTCCGCGCGAATTAGAGCCAGAAGAACCGCGCGTTGGCAAATCCTCCCCACGGAGTCCGCGCTTCGAGCCCGTCGGGGCGGAGTTTCGGGTCCGCGAGCGGCAACAGCGGCCGGTGTGCCTCGACGGCCGGCGCCGAGACGATCGCGTCTCCCTCGGCAAGCCGCGCGGGCAGCCGCACCGACCACGACTCGAGCCGCGCGGCAAGCGCGTCTTTCGAGACGAGGAGCGCGACCACACCGGGCCGCGTGGCCGGCGCGACGCGCCGCGAGCCCTCGCCCGCCTCGTCGACGGCGACGACGACGATGCGGTCGGCGACGCCGCCCCTCACGAGATCGGCCGCGACCGCGAGCGCTTCGAGCCCTCCGTGCGGCCCACCGCCCACCGCGAATGCAGGACCGGTGAGGCCGAGCGCGACGGCGCATTCGCCCGCAGGTGCGTTCGGCGTCGTGTACGGGAACCGTCGTGGCTCGCCGCGGCTCGCGCCCGCGGCACGGATCCGCGCGAGGTACGCCGCGTTCGTATCGATGGTCGCAAGGCCGTGACCGACGAGGATGCCGGCGCCGTCGAGCGTCCCCTGCCCTGCCGCGGCGAGCTGCTCGCGGAGACGGACGACCGCGGCCATCGCGAGCCGCACGAGGCCGTCGGCGCGAGCGAGCTTGTCCTCGGCGTAGCCGGTCTTCTCCGCGAGCCCGTGCGCGTCGATCGCATCCGCGACCCCGTCGACGATCGCGACCGCGCGTGACACGTACACCGCGCGTTGGCGCTTCGTGCTGGTGCTCGTGCTCGATCTCGCGTCCGGCCGCGTCACGACCAGCGCAGCGTTCGCTCCCCCGAACGCCGCCGACAGCTTGAGCGCGGCGCCCGCGTCGTGCCGCTCGGCGCGTTCGAGCACGCGCACGCCGCCCTCGATCGCACCGTCTCCCGCCGACGCGGGCGCGATCCCGAGCTTCATCGCATGCAAGGCAGCGAGCGTCTCGAGCGCGCCCGCAGCGCCGAGCGTGTGCCCGATCCCGCCCTTCAGCGCATGCAGCGGGACCTCGCCGAGCCGCGCAGCGAGCACGGCCCTCAGCGCGTTGGCCTCCGACCCGTCGTTGAACACGGTGGCGGTCCCGTGCGCGCTCACGAGGTCGATGCGCGGCCGACCGGCGTCGTTCATTGCCTGCTCGGCGGCACGTGCGAGGCCTCGTCCTTCGCGATCGGGCGCCGTGAGATGGACGGCATCGCACGTCGCGCCGAAGCCGACGACGAGCCCTCGCGACGACGCAGCCGCGCGCGCCGGCGCGGGCACGTCGTCGCCGCGCACGAGCGCCATCACGGCCGCACCCTCGCCGAGCGCGAGACCGTCGCGGCCGGCGCGGAACGGGCGCGGGACGCCATCCGTGCATACTGCACGTAGCACCTCGAACCCCGACGCCACGAACACGCTCACGGCGTCGAACCCGCCACACAGCGCGATCTCGCACGAGCCCGCGAGCAACCACTCGCGTGCGAGACCGATGGCGAGCGTGCTCGACGCGCATGCGCCCAGGACGAACGCGACGGGCTCGAAATCGCACGGTCGCGCCGCGGCGAGCACCGGGCCGAGGTACGTCGCGGCCGCCGAGCCTTCGGCCACGCCGCCCTCCGCGAACGCGGCCTCGAACGAGCGCATGCCTCCGCTCGACGTCCCGATCGCGAGACCGACGCGCTTCGTACGCCAGCCCGGCATCGAGGCGTCGAGCTCCTTCGCGCATGCGCCGAGCGCGCGCGTGAGCAGGACCGTCGCGCGGTCGGCATCGCCTGCGACGTCGTCGATCGCGCGGACCCTCGCGCAGAACGGACGCGTGAGCGCCGCCGCGACGAGCTCGGCGTCGCGCGTGATGGCGACCGGCGCTCGCTCGCCGACGGCCCCGACGCCGAGCGCAGCCTCACCCTCGCCGAGGGCCGACGACGCACCGAACGCGATCACTGCACAGTCGCTGCTGCTCATAGCGCCGTCCCTGGCTCGTCCGGATCCGCGAATGCATCGGGGTCGGGCTCCGTGGGGAGCACCTCCTCGACGACCACCTCGACGCGAAGCCCGAAGCGACCCTCGATGTACCGACCGCGCTCACCTGATTGCGGCACGAGCCCTCGTGAGAGCCACTCGATGCCCTCGAGTGTCTCGCCCTCGCGGCGCAGCGCTACGAAGCGACGGCCGTCGCTGCGCACCGTGACCGTCGCGGCCCCGTCGCGGAGAACCCATGCGCTCTCGGCTTGCGACGAGCGCGCGAGGAGCAATCGACCTGCGAGGGGTGAGAGAAACCACCAACGAAGCATACCGATCGGCAGCCCCTTCGCGTCCGCGGGATCGGTCCCACCGCGCTTCTCGAGCTTGATCGCCGGCACCGCGAAGCGGAAGCGTTCCTTGGTGACCCACACGTCGAGCGCGGTCGTTCCTCCCGGACCGACGAGGATCATGCGAGCTGCGCGGCCGGGACTGACCGCGACGGCGCCGCGCGCCTGGTACCGACGTCCGGTGCGCGGATCGTCGATCGCGAGACGGACGCGTTCGACGAACGGCTTGTCCGGCCGCCCGCGACGGAGGCGTTCGAGGCGATCGCGCGCGATCGACCACTCGTACTGCGTCACGTCAGCGAGGATCGGCGTGGCTTCGGACGCGCCTTCGGGCGTGAGGATCTCGTACGGGGTCCGCAAAGACGCCGCCGTCGGCTTGCCGCCGCATCCGAGCATCGAGAGCGACAGGGAGAGCGCGAGACCCGCCGCCGCGAGGCCGACGCGGCCCGCGGGCCCAGCGCGCCCCGTCAGGATGACCCCGCGCGCCAGCGTCCGAGCGTGATCGCGTAACCGGATCCGCGGGCGACGCCGACGCAGAGCACCGCATCGATCGAGCTGTCCTTCGCGAGCGTCGCCGAGGCGACCGCGACGGCGATCGCGCCCGCGGCCTCGTGCGAGCCCGCGCGGTCGGCGCAGGTGATGCGGCGGCACTCGCTCCAACCGGCGCGCGCGAGCACGGCGTCGATGGCGCCGGCCGCGGTCCCGATCACGACCACGGCGCCGCCGCTCGCTCCGCCGGGTGGCGGCGCAAGGTCGGCGATCGCGGCGTCGTCGTGCCACCACGACAGAACGTGGTCCACCTTCGCGAGGATCGGCAGACCCCGCGCGACGGCGACGTCCTCGGCCGCGAGGACGATCGCGCCCGCGCCCTCGCGCCGCAACGGGCGGCTCTTGGCCGACGTGTCGCGACGGTCGGGACCGAACACGACGCGGAAGACCTCGTCGACGATCGTGCTCTTCTCCTCGACTGCGACGACCGCGATGCGATCGGTCTCGCCGGCCGCGACGAGCTCGTAGCCCTGCGTGACGGCACACTCCCCGGAGGTGGCGAGATCGGCGACGGCAAGCGTGGGGCCCGTGAGGCCGAGGTAGATCGAGACGTGCCCGGCCGGCGAGCTCGGCACGAGGCTCGGGAAATCTGCAGGGCTCGCGAGGCGCGCGCCTTTCTCGCGGAGCCGGCGCATGAATGCCGACGTTCCGTCGACCGCGCCGAAGGCGTTGCCGAGGACGACGCCGGCATCACCGTCGTGCCCCGCGCCCGGCGCTGCGCCGCGCACGACATCGACCGCGGCGCCGCGCTCTCTGCCGAGCGCGCGCTCGCATGCGATCGCGGCGAGCCGCGATGCGCGATCGAGCCGGCGTGCGCGATCGATGTCGAGCTCGGCCGCGATGTCGTACGCGATCGCGTCGCTCTCCGTGGCGCGGTCGGGGACATCGGCGACGTCGAGCCCGCTGAACACGCCGCTCGGCGTGACGACGGCCGCTCCGGTGACGACGACGGAGCGAGCCTTCCGGCGCGCACGCGATGCGCTCTTCGCGGCATCCGCGCGGCCGAGGACGAGCACGGTATCCATGCCGCCGAACCCGAACGAGCTCGAGAGCGCCGCACGGATCGGACGTGATTCCGCGCGACGAACGTGGAGCAGCGGGCACTCGGGATCGGGATCCTCGAGCCCGCCCGTCGGCGGAACGATGCCGTTCGCGATCGCGAGGGCGGTGATCGTCGCCTCGATCGCGCCCGCCGCGGCGAGCGTGTGACCGAACTGACCCTTCTGGCTCGAGACGGGGACGCGCGAGATCGCGTCGCCGAGCACGGCGGCGAGCGCACGCGACTCCATCGGATCGTTGAGCGGCGTTCCGGTGCCGTGCGCGTTGACGTAGTCGATGTCCGCGGGCGTGAGCCCGGCTCGCGCGAGCGCCGCGCGCATGGCGCGAGACGGCGCATCGCCCGTCGGCTCGGGATTGGTGATGTGGTGAGCCTCTGCCTGCGCCGCCCATCCGAGGAGCGTGCAGACTGCATCTTTCGCGCGCGCTGCCGCGCCTTCGGCATGCTCGAGGACCACGAAGCCGGCGCCTTCACCGAGCGTGAGTCCGCGCCTCCGGCGATCGAACGGACGCGCGCCTTCCGGATCGAGCGCGCCGAGCGCGTTGAACCCTGCGAGCGTGACGCGGCACAGGGCATCGGCCGCGCCGCAGAGCACCGCGTCGACGAGCCCGAGCTCGAGCCACGTCGCGCCGACGAGCATGGCGTTCGCCCCGCTGGAGCATGCGCTCGAGAGCGACCGAACGCGCGTGAACGGACCCAGCTCGCGTGCGAGGCGATCGGTGGGCGCGCTCAACGGATGGCTGAGCATGCGCCGGAGCGCCTCGTCGCGGACCTCGGGATCGACCGTGCCCTCGGGGCTCAGGATGACCGAGAGCGTCGACTCGGTCTCGAGCATGCCCGCGGTGCTGCCGCCGACGACGAGACCGACGCGCTTCGGCCGCTCGCGCGCGTCGAGCGCGTGCGCGTCGGACCGAAGGAGCCCGGCCGACGTGAGCGCCTCGCGCGCGGCCTGCAGCGCGAGCTCGCTCGTGCGCGAGAAGTCGTCCGGCCCCTCGCGCTTCATGCCCGGCACCTCGCCGACGATGCGCACGCGGTAGCCGTCGGCCGGGAAGAGCGAGAGCTCGGTGAGCGCGCGGTCTCCGCGCACGACACGGTCCCACGTCTCGGAGGCGGTCGCCCCGAGCGCAGTCACGGCGCCGAGCCCGGTGACGACGATCACGGCTTCACCCGTTCGGTGCGGTGCCCGCCTTGGCGTCGCGCTCTTTTCCGATGAACTCGGACAGCGAGCTGACGGAGCGGAAGATCGGACGAGCCTCGTCGCCCTCCGGAACGCGGATGCCGAACTTCTCCTCGACGAGCATCGCGATTTGCAACGCATCGAGCGAATCGAGCCCCAGCCCGCCCGAGCGCGACTCTCCGAAGAGCGGAGCGTCGTCCTCGATGCTGCTCGGATCGCGTCCGGTCAGATTCAGCTCCCGGACGAGGAGCTGCTTGATTTCACGTTTGAGGTCGTCACGTTGCATGTGAAGCTAGCGGCGGCGGACCGTCCGAAGAGAAGCGGACCACGTACCACGACTGGCCTTTTCCGCCAAACCGAAGCGCTGCTACAAGGGGATCCACCGCTTTTGACGCTGCGTTGCATCTTGCCGCAGCCGGCCGGAGACATGACAGATGGGCACGCTCGTCAACTACATGACCGAAAAGGGTGTCGCCGTCCTGACGCTCAACGATCCCCCGGTGAACGCCTACAGCTACGAAATGCTGAAGGAGCTCGACGGGTACATCCTCGAGGCGCGCTTCGACAACGACGTCCACGTGATCGTGCTGACCGGGTACGGCGAGAAGTTCTTCAGCGCCGGCGCGAACATCAACATGCTTCGCGAGGCCGACACCACGTTCAAATACTACTTCTGCCTGCATGCGAACGAGACGATCTCGCGTCTCGAGCAGACGCCGAAGCTCGTGATCGCCGCGATGAACGGACACGCCGTGGGCGGCGGCCTCGAGATCGCGCTCGCCTGCGACATGCGCATCGCGCGCGCCGGCGACTTCCAGATCGGCCTTCCGGAGGTCGCGCTCGGCGTCCTTCCCGGCACGGGCGGGACGCAGCGGCTCGCGCGCTTGATCGGGAAATCCCGGGCCATCGAGATGATGGTCGAGGGCTCGAAGATGAACGTCGGCCGCGCCGCCGAGCTGGGCCTCGTCAACAAGGTCTGGTCGACCGAGTCGTCCGAGGAGTTCGTCCGCAAGGTCATCGACTACGCGCACGCGTTCTGTCCGCCGAACGGCGCAGCCATGGCCGCGGGTCGCATCAAGCGCGCCGTCCAGAGCGGCCTCGAGATGAGCCAGGATCAGGGCCTCGCCTTCGAGCGCGAGCTGCAGGCGGAGCTGTTCGCCTCCGCAGACGCGAAGGAAGGCCTGAACGCCTACGTCGCGAAGCGGAAGCCCCAGTTCCGAGGACGCTGAACCGAGCTCAGTGACCGCGAACGAGCGCGTGCCCCTCGAGGTAGCGCGCGAATTCCTTGTTCGTCGTCTGCTTCACCGTGTTCTTCACGCGACACGACTCGGACGACTGATCGTCCCGACACGCAGCGGTGACCCACACGCACGACTTCTTCTGCGGCGTGCCGTCGGCGATCTTGCAGCGAAGCTTCTGCTGGCAGCTCTTGAAATCGCATTCGTGCGAGTAGTCGTTCTGCGACCGCATCGGCGAGAACGCCGCGCCCGACGCCGCGGCCGCGAAGAGCTTGGTTCGACAATCATCGAACCAGGCCGGGTCCTTCGACCCGGAGCAGAAGAAGTCCGCGAGGACCTCCTTCACGTCACCGTCGCTCGAGGCACGGTCGATCGGCTCGATCGACGCGAAGGCGTACAAGCTCGTAGCCATCCCTCTCGCGCACGTCTTCTGCGGATCCGCGTAATCGCAGAAGAACTTGTAGTAGCCGAGCCCGTACTGGAACCCCGTGTTCGGGTTCGCCCACACGCCACGGTACGGCGAGTCCTGCGGCTTCATGCGGACGCACGCGCCGGCGCCGCACGACGGCGTGCTCGCGGGCCCGAACGACTTCTCGTTCTTCGCGGCTCGGCGCGTGTCCGGAGGCGAGAAGCCTTCGTCGTTGAAGTACCAGCGGCCGTCGCTCATCAGCTCCTGGAAGTTCGAGCCGGTGAGCGCGCCGGAGACAGGCAGCTCCCATAGCTTCGACAGCTCAGGGGCGACGTGCGCGGCGCCGTTGCAGCCGTTCAGCGTGACGTACGGGTTCGTGTCGCGCGCGAAGTTGTCCTTGAGAGACGCCATGTTGCCCGGCATCGACGGCGCGAGGACGCGGTTGTCGCCCGACGACTCGAGGAGCGCTCCGAACGGCGACGAGTGCCCGAAGAAGTCGATGCTCGCGATGCGCGCGAAGCGATCGAGCGCGGCGACGAGCTTGGTCGTCGTGAGCCGACTCAGATCCGCGAGCGCCACGTTGTTCCCGAACGGCTCCTGGCGGACGACCGTGGCGCTCGTCTGCGCGACCGTCGCGGAGGTGACGTCCTTGGTCACGAACAGGACGATCTGGTCGTTCGGATAGAGCTGCGCGTACCGCCGCGCGCGCGTCGTCGCGGCGTAGAGCGGGAGCTCCCCGAGCTCGTCGGAGTCGCCGACGAGCAAGATGTGCGAGGTCTTCGTGACGTCGATCTTCCCGGTCTTGTCGAAGGTCGCGACGAGCTGATCTTCCGTGGCGTCGGGGTCGTCGGCGTCGGCGCCGTCGTCGGAGGTGCACGCCATGGAGGCGAGCGGAAGGAGGAGAGCGAGCGCGGCGACGGCGACCAACGAGCGAGCCATGCCCGGTTCCGTGCACAGTGTAGGCCAAGCTCCTACCCGCGATATTTCGAACCTTTGCGGCGATCGAAGGGTGATCCGGGGCAGCGCTCGCCCAACGTCGGATCGGGCTCGATCCCGGCGCCGGCTGCTTCGACGATCTTCGAAACAGCGACGAACGGCAGGACGAAGGGCGGCCGGACTAGCCCGCGCGCGCGAACAGCTTCGCGTAGTAGTCGCTGATCGCGTCGCCGCCGAGCCGCGTGAAGAACGTCGAGTACGCCATCCAGATGGCGAGGCCGTTCAGGTCGCGGAACATCGGCGGCAGATAATGCGGCGGCTTCACGACGCCGTCGTTCACGCGTCGCGCGAGCACCGGCACGTCCTCGTGCGCCACCTTGCCCACGAACAGGAACGGAATGAGATCGACCCTGTTGTGCTGGATGGCGCTCCGGATAAACGCGTAGTTGAGGACGATCCCCTTGCAGTAGCAGGCGTCCTTCGTGAACGGAGCGCCGCCCTCGACGACGCCGCCGCGGAAGATCCGACGCGTGTTGTGGAAGCACTCCTCCTCGTCGTAGCCCTCGGTGCGGAACCACTCGAACACGTCGATGAAGCTCGCGCCGTCCTCCGCCTTGTCGACCGCGAGGACGCGATCGTTCAGACGCCGCGCGCGCCTCGGGTACGTGCGGAACGTGAAGATCTCGCAGAGCGCCGCGAGGCCCTCCTGCACCGTGGTGGTACGCGGCGGACCCTTGCTGAGCCACTTGGCGACGGTCTGTGCCTGGCCGTTGAGCGACGTCGCGACATGGACCCAGCCCTCGTACACCTCGAGGATGTCGATGTCGCGCGTCGAGAACTTCGCGCCGGAGCGGACCTTCACGTAGTCGCTGCCCGCCGCGGCGTCGCTGAGCAGCGTGTCGTCGACCTCGACGCGCACGGCGCTGTCGCCGAAGTACGCCGCGAAGCGCTGGTTCAGCTCGGCGGCCGCGTCGGGCGCCTCGATGGTGCGCTCGTACTTCATGCCGAGCAGCGTCTCGTCGATGTTCGTGAGGATCTCGTAGAGCAGGTGACCGAGATCGCGAAGCGACGTCTTGCCGTCCGGGAACTTGTCCTTGCACGAGCCGTACAGCTTCCGCGAGTACCCGTAGAAGAGCGGCGTGCCGCGCGACCCGAGCATGCGCACGACGTCGCGATACTCGATGGCCGTGCTCGTCAGGATGTTTCCGATCGCGTCGGACTCGCCGAGCTCGCGGTCGATCTCGCGCGCGATCTCCTCGAACTCCGCCGCCTTCTCCTTGGGGTCGAAGCCGAGCTCCTGCTTCGCGTAGTAGTCGGCGTCGGCCTTCGGCAGCTCGCGGAAGCGGCTCTTCCGGAACTCCTCCTCGATCGAGCCGTCCCAGCGGATGGCCTGGAGCACACGGATGGGGCGCTGCGCTTCGACGATCTTCGTCGCGATCTGCGCGACGATCTCCTTGTAGCTGCGCCACGGACCGGCGGCCGGCAGCGGCGGGATCGACGGATGCGGATCCTTCTGCGGATCCTGGAGGTTCGGGCCGCTCGGGCGATCGGCTCTCGAATCGGCTTTCGAAGCCGTCTTGCTGTCGGGGGCTGGGGGGCTCGCCGCCGGCGGCGGGACGCTGCGGCCGTTCCCGTTCTTCTCGGGCTTCTCGGCCTTCTCGGCCTTCGCCTCACGCTCCGGCTTCGCGTCGTCGGGCTCTTTGCCCTTCCGTCGCTCCGCTTCGCCCGACGGGGCTCGTTCGGCCATCGATCCCTATTTTCTGCCTCGGCGCGTGCAATATCCAGCAATTTGCACAAATAGGATCGCGCGCGAGCTCCGGCCATCCTCGAGCATCGTGCGTCGCCAATGACCGGAGGCGCTCCTGCCGGCTACGTTATGCGCATGGGAGGGCCGCGCTCGATCTCCGTCCGCGTCGGAATCGCGTGCATCGCCTCGATCGCTGCGGTCCTCGCGTCGGTCACGATGGGCGCGGTCGCGTGCGTCGGTCTCGACGGCCTCGCCGGCGGCAACGGCGACGGAGCGGTCAAGCCGCCCCTCGACGACGCCGGTCGCGAGGACCCGTGCGAGAAGAGCCTCGACGACGATCACGACAACTGCGGCGCATGCGGCACCGTCTGCGGAGGCATGGAGCACTGCCTCGGCGGCAAGTGCGCGCCCGGGTGTCCCGATCACGTCGTGTACGTATCGGCCGACGGCAACGACAACGCGTCGGGCTGTACGACGAAGACGCCGAAGCGCACCGTCGGCGCCGCGCTCGCGCTCCTGAAGACGCTCTCCGCGCAGAAGCACGAGGTGCACGTGTGCCGCGGTCAGTACGACGAGGCCGTCGCGCTCGATTACCCGACGTCGATCCTCGGCGCGTACGAGTGCTCGACGTGGAAGCGGAGCACGAGCTACGGCGCCCCCACGTTCGACGGCGTCAACGAGAGCGTGATCCGCGGCACCCCGACCTCCCCTCCGCTCACGGCATCGTCGATCGAAGGCATCGCCGTCGACGGCCTCACGCTGCGCGCCGCCGACGCCACCAGCGCGCGCCTCCCCGCCGTCGTCGTCCAGAAGAATGCGAAGCTGAAGCTCACGAATACGAAGGCCCTCGCCGGCGGCGGCAACGCCAACGACTCGCCGGGCTCCGTCGGGCTCCTCGTCGACACCGGCGCGTTCGCCGACATCGCGAGCGCGATCATCGACGGCGGCGCGGCGACGAACAAGACCACCGGCGGCTACGGCAGCGCGGGCATCTTCATCACCGCGAAGGGCGGCGGCGTGCACGTCGCCGACGCCAGGATCCTCGGGGGCGGCGGCATCGTGACCTCCGGCACCGGCTCGATCGGCATCCTCGCGCTCGGCGGGACGCTGCCGAGCACGGTCGAGCGCTCGAACGTGAACGGCGGCACGGGCCACACCGGCGTCGGCTCGGCGTCGTACGGCACCGGCTTCTTCGGGGCGGCCACCGACGTCACGGTCGTCGACTCGATCGTCACGGGTGGCGCGAGCGGTTGCACGAACGGCTGCGCCGTCACCGGCCTCGCGGTGTCCACCGCGGGCAAGGTGACGATCAGAGGCAACCGCATCACCGGCGGCGAGGCGAAGTCCGACATGTTCGGCGATATCTCGTTCACCGGCCTGCACCTCACCGACTATCTTTCGGCCGACGTGCAGAACAACTCGGTCTTCAGCGGCAACACGAAAGCGGCGTTCTCGTCAGGCGCCGCTGCCCTCGAGCTCACGCGCGGCGCCGGCAACGCGCTCGTCGCGAACAACACCCTCGCCGTCGGGCCCTCGAAGTCCGGCGCGGGCTCGGTCGTCATCGCGACGTCGAAGACCGCCACGTTCGTGAACAACCTCTTCCTCTACGGCACCGCCGGAACGACCGGTGCCGCCGTCGCCCTCGACGCGTGCGCGGGCCGCACGTACGCGCTGAACGCCAACGCATGGGTCGGCTTCCCCGCCGGGACCCCGCTGCTCCAGATCTCCACGGGGACGATGGGAGCGAGCTGCACCAGCGCATCGGACGCGACCGTCGACGCGCTCCAGGTGAGCGCCACGGTGAAGCTCGGTCAAGGAACGAGCGCGGGCAACACGCGCCTCGTCGAAGTGTGCGCGGACGACACGCATTGCATCGCGAACGCCGCTTGCAGCACGGCGAGCTCGTGCATCGGCACCGTCCTCACCGCCTGGGACAAGACCACCGCGGGCGACCTCCTCGGCGCGGGCTGGACGCTGAAGGCCGGCGTCGCGTGTGCGATCTCGCTCGGAGGTACGACCGTGCCCGGCCTCGCCACGAGCGACGGCTACGGCGTGATGCGCACGAGCCCGTTCTCGATGGGCGCGAACGAGCACGACACCGCCTGCACCAAGTGATCGGCCCATGCGACTCGTCGAGATCCACGTCTATCCACTGAAGGGCGCCGGCGGCATCGCGCTCGAGCGCGCCGACGTCCTCGCCGGCGGGCTCCGGCACGATCGCCGGTTCATGCTGCTCGGCGCGGACGGCTCCTTCCTCACGCAGCGGCAGCATCCCGAGCTCGCGCTCGTGACGGCGGCGTTCACCTCGCTCGCCGACGGAACGCCCGCTCTCGCGGTCGGTACGCCCGGAGGCGGCGCGCCCACGGTGGTCTCGCTGTCGCCCGACGCGGGTCCGTCGAAGAAGCCGCGCCGAACGGTGCGCGTCTGGGACGACGACGTCGAAGCGATCGACGTCGAAGGTCCGATCGCCGAGCGTCTATCCGAGCATCTCGGAGCGCGCTGCTCGCTCGTCTTCATGCCCGACGACGTCGTGCGGCCCGTCGAGGAGCCGTACGGAGCGCCCGGTGACCGCGTCGGGTTCGCAGACGGCTTTCCGGTGCTGCTCGCCGCGAATGCGTCGCTCGCCGATCTCAATGCGAGGCTGGCCACGCCGGTGCCGATGAACCGGTTCCGCCCGAACCTCGTCGTCGACGGGGGCGCAGCCTACGACGAGGAGCGCTTCGGCCGTGCGCGCGTCGGCGACGTCGTGTTCCGCATGCCGAAGCGGTGCGCGCGCTGCTCGGTCACCACCGTCGACCAGCGCACGGCGGAGGTCGGCAAGGAGCCGCTGCGCACCCTCGCCGCGTACCGCACCGAGAGCAACAAGGTGTATTTTGCACAGAACCTGATCCCCGAGGCGGCCGGAACGATCGCCGTCGGCGACGAGGTCGTTTACCTCAGCTGACGCTCGCGAGCACCCGCTCGAGGACGTCGGTGTCGCGGACGCCCTCGGCCTCGGCGCGGTAGCTCATGACGAGGCGATGGCGGAGGACGGGGACGACGAGCGCCTTCACGTCGTCGACGTCGGCGGCGGCTTCACCGCGGAGCGCCGCGCGCGCCTTCGCCGCGAGGACGAGCGCCTGCGAGCCGCGAGGACCCGCGCCGAAGCGGACGTACTCCTCGACCTCCTTGACGCCGTTGCCGGATGCGCCCGGCTTCTCGGCGCCGCGCGACGGGCGAGTGGCGCGACCGAGCGCGACGGCGAGCGAGACCGCGGCGTCGGTGACGGGGATCCGCGGTACGAGCGCCTGGAGCGCGCGCACCTCGGCGGACGAGAGCACGCGCGGGACCGTGCCGACGTCGGCGCTCGTCGTCCGGCGGGCGATCTCGCGCTCCTCGTTCTCCGACGGATACTCGACGTGGATCTCGAGGAGGAAGCGATCGAGCTGCGCCTCGGGGAGCGGGTACGTGCCCTCCTGCTCGATCGGGTTCCGCGTCGCGAAGACCTGGAACGGATCGGGGAGCACGTGCGTGACGGTGCCGACCGTGACGCGCCGTTCCTGCATGGCCTGGAGGAGCGCGGCCTGCGTCTTCGGCGGCGTGCGGTTGATCTCGTCCGCGAGGATCAGGTTGTGGAAGATCGGGCCGGGCAGGAACCGAACGCGGCGGTGCACGCCGCCCTGGTTGTCCTCGTCCTCCTGGAGGACGTCCGTGCCGGTGATGTCGGCGGGCAGGAGGTCGGGCGTGAACTGCACGCGGCCGAACTCGAGATCGAGAGCCTCGGCGAGTGACGCGACGAGGAGCGTCTTCGCGAGACCGGGCACGCCGACGAGCAGCGCGTGACCGCGCGCGAGGAGCGCGACGAGCATGAGCTCGATCACGCCCTCTTGGCCGACCACGCGAGCGGCGACGGCCTCGTGCAGCGCCTTGCTCGCCCCGGCCGCGCGCCCGAGCAGCTCCGCGTCGCTCGGTGCGGCGGTTTGTTGCGACGTGCGCTCGTCGACCGAGGCCGCGTCGCGTGCCGGGTTCTGAGCCTGGGGCTGGATGCTCACCGCCCTCTCTGTTCGCACGACTCCACGGCGCGTGTCAAAGCGGCTTTGGTTCAATTGCGCGCCGCGGCGTCTACGCGTAGAAGCTCGGAGGGAATGCTTCAGCCGACCGAGACCGTCACGCGCCCGGATCCGGGGCTTGCGCGCGGCAAGTGGGAGGCCCCGGCGTGGGCGTTCTGGGTCGCTCTGGCGGTGATCGTCGTCGGAACGACACTCTACGTCCTGCGGCGACTCGGGATGCTGCGGTTCAGCTCGTCCGGGCAACGCGGGAAGGGACCGCACTCATGAAGGCGAACATCCGCAAGATCCTCTACGCGATGCTCCTGGGCGTCTGCGTGTACTTCGCCTTCGCTCTGTATAGCGGGCTCGGCGCGATCCGCAGCTCGCTGGCGATCTTCCACGTGGAGACGTTCGTCTTCGCGTGCGGCCTCGCGTTCGGCAACTACGTGCTGCGCTTCCTCAAGTGGGAGTTCTATCTCGGCCGCCTCGACATCCGCGGCATCCCGAAGCTCGACAGCTTCCTCACGTTCCTCTCCGGCTTCGTGCTCACGGTCACGCCGGGCAAGGTGGGCGAGGTCTTCAAGTCGCTCGTGCTCTTCGAGACGCACGGCGTGCCGATGACGAAGACCGCGCCGATCGTCGTCGCCGAGCGCGCGACGGACGTGATCGGCATCGTCGTGCTGATCGTGTTCGGCTCGCTCGGTTTCTCCGGCGGCCTGCTGTGGGCGGGCATCGGCTCGGGCCTCGTGCTCGCGCTCATCATCGTCGTCGGCAACAAGCGTCTGTCGATGGCGCTGATTCACCTCGTCGGCCGCATGCCGGGCAAGCTCGGGAAGATCGCGCCGAAGCTCGAGGCCGCGTACGAGAGCCTCGCGACGATGCTTCGCTTGCGGAACCTGCTGGTGCCGAGCCTGCTGTCGGCGGCGGCGTGGACGCTGGAGTGCCTTGCGCTCTGGGTGATCCTCGGCGGATTCGGCCAGGCGACGAGCATCCCGCTCGCGACGTTCTTCTATGCGACGAGCACGCTGGTGGGCGCGATCGTCCCGGTGCCGGGCGGGCTCGGGATCACGGAGAGCGCGCTGATGGGCCAGATGACGGAGATCGGCCACGTCGAGAAGGGCATCGCGACGGCCGCGATGATCCTGGTGAGGTTCGCGACGTTGTGGTTCGCGGTGGTGGTCGGGTTCCTGGCGCTCTCGTGGATGAAGCGACGGCACCCGGGGCTGCTCGGGAAGAACGACCCGAACGTGGCGGCGATCAGCGAAAAGAGGAAGGACGCGGCTTGAAGGCTGCCCCTCCTCAATAGACCCCACCCGTCACACACGCATTCATGCACAGCACCTCGTTCGTCTGACAATCCCCGGCGCACGACGCGTAGTCGCTCCCATCGCCCGCCGGCGTTCCGATCGGCACGAAGCCGACGCCCGGGAGATGCACGACATGCGGGTAGTGCGTCGACGCACAGACCGCGTTGCACGCCGGATAGCCCGACACGCGGTCCGTCGCGCAGCGGCTCGCGCACATGGCCGACGCGCGCGCTGCCGCCGCGATGCCCGAGGCGGGGTTCTGGCGCGCACCGTCGCCGCCGTAACCGCCGCTGTTGTCGGTCGAGAAGCCGTCGGGGCCCTCGCCCGGGCATCCCGCGACCGTGAAGTGACAGTTCACCGTCGTGCCGAGCTTCAGCGCATCAGGCGCCGTCGTCGTCGTGGTGTCGACGTGCACCGCCGTCTCCTCGGACGGAGCTTCGACGGCGCAGCCGCCGAGCACGACGGCGAACGAAGCAACAGAGACAGCGGCAGCGAGACGAGCGAGCGAGAGCATCAGTACCTCGTTGGAAAGGAGCCGCGCTCCATCGCGCGACGACCTTCTTTTCACCCGAGATCACGCCGCCGTCATGTCGCCCGAACGTGGGTGAGCCGGGTGGCCCTCGACCGATCCGATCAGGGAATCGCCCGCAGCGCCGTGAGGATCACCTCGAAATCGGCGGGCGGATCGACCTCGAACCGCACCTTCTTCCCGGTCACCGGATGCACGAACCCGAGCAGCCGCGCATGCAGCGCAGGACGGCCGAGCGCCTCTGCGGCCTCGCGGAACACCGGATGCTTCGGCGGCTTTCCGCCGTAGAGCGCATCGCCGAGGATCGGCGTCTTCGCGTCCGCGAGATGGACGCGGATCTGGTGCGTACGCCCCGTCTCGAGACGGCATGCCACGTACGTGGCGAGGCCGTGCGCGAGTCGCTCGAGCGGACGCACGTGCGTGACCGCGCGCTTGCCCGTCCTCACCTTCGACGAGAACTTCAGCCGGTCCTTCGGATGACGGCCGTGCAGCGTGTCGAACGTCTGCTTCTTCACGTCGCCGAGACAGATCGCGACGTACTCGCGCTCGATCGTGTGCGCCGCGAACTGCGCCTTCAGGTGCTCGCGCGCGCGCGGATGGCGCGCGACGACCATGAGCCCGCTCGTCCCCTTGTCGAGACGATGCACGATGCCCGGCCGACTCCGATCGAGATCCGCAGGCGGCGACGGCGGGATCTTCATGTCGTCGGCGTCGGCGGCGGCGCGCTGCGCCGGTCGTGACGGCGAACGGACCGACACGCTCGGGCGCTCGTCGACGTCCTCGTCACCATCGGGCGGATCGAACACGCCGCGCGCGAGCAGGCCGTTGACGAGCGTGCCCGTCCGGTGGCCGCGGGCAGGATGGACCACCAGCCCCGCGGGCTTGTTGAGCACGATGACCGCGTCGTCCATGTAGACGACGTCGAACTCGATCCCCTCTTCGGCGAGGGCCTCGGTCGGAGGCGGCGCCTCCGGCTGGACCGTGATGCGCGAGCCTTCGCGCAGCTTCTCGGCGGCCTTCTTGACGACGCCGTCGACCGTCACGCCGCCGTGCTCGATCCAGCGCTGGAGCTCCGAGCGCGAAGGCCCGTCCTCCATCGCGGAGAGCGTCGACGCGAGAAAGCGATCGAGACGCGCGCCGGCCGCCTCCCGAGGAACGATGAGGCGGATCGTGCCGCGAGGCGAAGAAATGAGCGCTCCGGCTACCAGATCTTCGACTTGATGTGGCCCTTGGCCTTGATCAAGATGTCGACGAGCGCGCGATCGTAGAAGTTACGCGGGTAGAGCTCGGGGGCGACGCGACGCTTGTACAGCGCGCGGCCTTCCTCGATCTCCTCGGCGAGCGTCTCGAAGAGGTTGTCGTTCGTGACGCCGTTGACGATCTTCTCCTCGTTGTAGAGCGAGAGATCGCTCGCGATCGCACGCGCCAGACGGCGTGCGGCTTCCTCGGTCTCGATGAGCGGCATCGGCAGGTCTCCTCGGTTCTCGAGTGACAGTATCGCGAACGCGTGCCGCGGATGTCAAAGGGACCTCGTCGCGTGGTACGCCTTCAGCATGGATTTGGCCCTGCAGCGCCTCCCGGACGGCCCGGCAGCACTCGGCAGGCTGGACGAACCTCCGTCGTCGTGCTGCTCCGATCGCGGCAGGAAGTACCACCCGCGGCATGCCGGCTTCGCATGCCTGCATTTCTCCATGACTCGGCCCCGGTACTATCAGTACAGATACGAAGCGAGACCGACCCCGTGAGCACGCGCACGTTCCCTCCCTTTCCGACCTTTGCGGCGGCCCTCGAGGACGCGGCCAAGGCCGACCCTACGCTCGGCTTCCGCTTCATCTCGGAGGACGGCGTCCCGGGCTTCGCCCCGAAAGCGCAGAGCGAGGCCTCGTTCTCGTACACCGCGCTCGAGCGCGCGAGCGCGCGTTATGGCGGCGCGCTTCAGGCGCTCGGCCTCCAGAAGGGCGATCGCGTCGCCCTCATCCTCCCTGCCGCGGAGGACTTCGTCCTCTGCTTCTTCGGCGCGATGCGCGCAGGCATCGTGCCCGTGCCGATCTATCCGCCGCTCGGGCTCGGCCAGCTCCAGGGTTATCTCGACAACACGCGCCACATCGTCGCGAAGGCCGGCGCACGTGCGCTCGTCACGACCGCGCAGATCAAGCGCATGCTCGGGACCGTCCAGGCCTCGTGCCCTTCCCTCGAGCAGGTCGTCGCGGTCGAGGCCATCCGCGAGTCCCTCGAGCCGCTCAAGCCCGTGAAGCTCACGGGCGACGACATCGCGTTCCTCCAGTTCACGAGCGGATCCACGTCACGTCCCAAGGGCGTGATGCTCACGCACGCGAACCTGATGGCGAACGTGAAGTGCATCACGCACGACGGCCTTCACATGACGGGCGACGACGTCGGCGTGTCGTGGCTGCCGCTCTACCACGACATGGGGCTCATCGGCTTCGTGCTGGCGCCCATCATCTACCGCACGCCGATCGTGTTCTTGCCGCCGCTCCTCTTCTTGAAGCGCCCGGTCAGCTGGCTGCAGGCGATGACGCGTCACAAGGGCTCCATCTCGTTCGGCCCGAACTTCGCCTACGCGCTCTGCGTCAAACGCATCCGCGAGCGCGAGCTCGATCGGATCGATCTCACGAGCTGGCGCGTGGCGGGCTGCGGCGCCGAGCCGATCCGCCCGGAGACCCTCGAGGCCTTCGCCGAGAGCTTCGCGAAGGTCGGCTTCTCGAAGAACGCGCTCCTTCCCTCGTACGGAATGGCCGAATCGTCGCTGGCGATCTCGTTCACGGAGCTGTCCGAGGGCATGAAGACGCTCTCCGTCGACGGCGAGACGCTATGGGCGGAGAACCTCGCGAAGCCCGTGCGCGACGACGACCCGCGCGCCGTGCGCCTCGTCTCGTGCGGACGCAAGTTCGCCGATCACGACATCGCGGTGTTCGCACCGGAGGACGCCGAGAGCGCGACGCCGCTTCCCGAGGATCACGTCGGCGAGCTCCGCATCAAGGGCCCCAGCGTGATGAAGGGCTACTGGCAGGACGACGAACGCTCGCGCGAGGCCTTTGCCGGCGCATGGCTGAAGACCGGCGACCTCGGTCTCCTCCACGAAGGCCACGTCTTCATCTGCGGTCGCTCCAAAGAAGTCATCATCGTCAACGGCCGCAACTACTACCCGCAGGACATCGAGTGGGAAGCCAGCCACGTCGACGGCGTGCGCAAGGGCAACGTCATCGCGTTCGGCGCGCGTGACAACACCGAGCGCGATCGCGAGCGCGTGGTCGTCACCTTCGAGGTGCAGGATGCGCCGAAGCACCTCGATCCCAAGGACCTCGTGCAGCAGAAGCAGGCGCTCGTCACCGCGGTTCGCAAGGCGGTCCTCGACGGCATGAACCTGTCGCTCGACGACGTCGTGCCGCTCGCGCCCGGCGTCCTCCCGAAGACCTCGAGCGGGAAGCTTCAGCGCGCGAAGACGCGCGAGCTCTACGAGTCCGGCGCGCTCCTCGAACGCCGGAGCGCGCGCGACGAGGACAAGCTCTCCGTCCTGAAAGAGGCGGCGAAGAGCCAGCTCTCGTACTTCAAGCTCGCCGTCCTGGGCGGCCGCAAGAAGGACTGATTCCACGCGTGACGGGCCGTTCTCCGCCCGCGCCGGCGACCGTTGCAACTTGGAATCGTTCTTACTAAAGTGCGCCTCCGCATGAAGAATCGCGCCGACAGCATGCTGGCCGATCTGAAGCGTGCGGGGCTCAAGCTCACGCCGCAGCGCATCGCGATCGTGCGGGAGATCGCCGATGACCTCACGCACCCGACCGCGCAGGCGCTCTTCGAGCGACTCCGTACGACGTTCCCGACGATGAGCTTCGCGACGGTCTACAACACGCTCGACGCGCTCGCCGGCTGCGGCCTCATGGGCAAGCTCGCGCTCGGTCCGGACTCGCGCGCGGTCCGGTTCGATCCCAACACCGAGGTCCACCACCATGCCGTGTGCGACGGCTGCGGGAGCGTCGTCGACATCCCCGTCGAGACCGACGAGCCCGCGGTGCTCCCGCTCGCCGCAACCTTGAAAGGCTTCCGCGTCCTACGCGAGGAGCGCACGTATCGCGGTCTTTGCGACCGCTGCAGCAGGTCGTAGTTCACCAAAAGGAGAGTAGTCATGGCCAAGTCGCTGAACGGGTCGAAGACCCACCAGAACCTGAAGGATGCATTCGCCGGCGAGTCGCAGGCGAACCGCCGTTACCTGTACTTCGCACAGCAGGCCGACATCGAGGGCCTTCCCGAGATCGCCGGTAACTTCAAGGAGACCGCCGACGGCGAGACCGGCCACGCGCACGGTCACCTGAAGTACCTCGCGTCCGTGGGCGATCCCGCGACCGGTCTGCCGATCGGCAATTCGGAGAAGAACCTCAAGGCCGCCATCGCCGGCGAGACGCACGAGTACGAGACGATGTACCCGTCGATGGCGAAGAACGCCCGCGAAGAGGGCTTCGACGACATCGCCGAGTGGTTCGAGACGCTCGCGAAGGCCGAAAAGAGCCACGCGGGCCGCTTCCAGAAGATGCTCGACACGCTCAAGTAGCCTCACCCCCCCAGCGCCTCACCCCCCAGCCCCCTCTCCCGAAGCGGGAGAGGGGGGGCATGTGAACGATGAGCAAGATCGATCCGAAGCCCAAGACGGCGCCCGCGTTTGGATTCAGTGATCCGCGGTACTGGGATGAGCGCGATCTCGAGGGGGAGCTCAAGCGCGTCTTCGAGATCTGTCATTCGTGTCGGATGTGCGTGAACTTCTGCGGGAGCTTTCCCGACCTGTTTTCACGCGTCGATCGCGACATCGAGACGAAGGATGCGCACGGCGCAGAGATGCTCGACATCGACGACTTCACGTCGGTGACCGACCTCTGCTGGCAGTGCAAGATGTGTTACATCGAGTGCCCTTACACGCCGGACCAGGGGCACGCGTGGATGGTCGACGTCCCTCGCCTCCTCCAGCGTGAGAAGGCGCAGCGCGCGAAGCGCCAGGGCATCACGATGCAGGACCGCGCGCTCGGCGAGCCCGGGCGCCTTGGCTCGCTCATGTCCGGCACGTTCGCGCCGGTCTCGAACTTCGTGAACGCCAATCGTCTCATGCGGAAGGTCAACGAGAAGGCCCTCGGCATCTCGAGCAAGTTCCCGGTTCCGGGCTTCGCTGCGCAGTCGTTCGAGCGCTGGCTCGCGAAGCACGAGCCGCTACCAAGTGCCGGTAAATCAGGCACCGTGGCGATCTTCGCGACGTGCCTCGGCGACTACAACTTCCCGAAGCTCGCCGCTGCGACCGTGCGCGTGCTCGAGAAGAACGGCTACGCCGTCGAGCGCCCGCGTCAGGAGTGTTGCGGCATGCCGAACCTCGACGGCGGCGACATCGACGCCGCGCGCGCGAAGGCTCGCTTCAACGTCGAGCAGCTCCTGCCTCTCGTCGAGAAGGGCTTCCCCGTGATCGTTCCGGGGCCGACGTGCTCGTACACGATCAAGAAGGAGTGGCCCGAGCTGCTCGGCACGCCCGAGGCGAAGAAGGTCGCCGCGAGCACCTTCGAGGCGATGGAGTTCATGGAGCGCCTCCGCCGCGAGAAGACGCTCGTGAAGGACTTCACGAAGGGCTTCGGCAAGGTCGCCTATCACGCCGCGTGTCACCTCCGCGCGCAGAAGATCGGCACGCCAGGCGCGCGCATCCTCGGCCTCCTCCCCGATACGGAGGTCGACATCGTCGAGAAGTGCTCGGCGGTCGACGGCACGTGGGGGATGAAGGCGCAGTACTACGAGATGGGCCGCAAGTACGCGCAGAAGCTGAAGCGCGGCATCGAGAACGCCGAGCCGAAGCTCGTCGTCACCGACTGCCCGCTCTCCGCGCAGCGCATCTTGCAGGAGAACGACGTGACCGCGCTCCATCCGATGGAAGCGCTCGCCGGCGCCTACGGCCTGAGCCTGACGTGAGGACCTCATCATGAAACCGATCGAGCGTGGCGAAGTGCTCGGCCTCGCGGACTACGAGACCATCCGCGACCAGTTCCGGGCGCGCGTGATCGCCGAGAAGAAAGCGCGGCGAATCGCGCTCGGACCGAACGCCACGTGCGTGTTCGAGAACCACGATACGGCGCTGATGCAGGTCCAGGAGATGCTCCGCACCGAGCGCATCACGCGCGAGGCCGCGATCCTCCACGAGATCGAGACGTACAACCAGCTCGTCCCCGGCGATCACGAGGTCTCGGCCACCGTGCTCATCGAGATCGAGGAGAAGGCCGACCGCGAGAAGTTCCTCTTCGAGGCGAAGGGCCTCGACCGAGCCTTTGCGCTCGTCGTCGACGGCACGCGCTGTCCTGGCAAGCACGACGAGGCGCGCGAGAGCCCCGACCGCACGACCGCGGTCCATTACCTGAAGTTCCCGCTCGAGCCCGCCGCGGAGCGCGCGCTGCGCGACGTGCTCACGAAGGCGAAGAAGCCTGCGGACGTCGTCGTCGAGCTCGTCGTCGAGCATCCGCGGTACTCGGCGAAGACGACGCTGCCCACTTCGCTCGTGCAGAACCTCGCCGAAGACCTCGCCTGAGCTCATGATCACGCACGACCGGCCCGTTCACTTCGAGGACGTCGATGCAGCAGGGATCGTGTTCTTCGCGCGGTTCTTCGCGTACTGCCACGACGCGATGGAGCGCTTCTTCGACGACGTCGAGGGCGGCTACGTGAACCTCATCACCGTGCGAAAGATCGGCTTTCCCGCCGTGCACGCGAGCTCGGATTTCAAGGCTCCGATCGCCTACGGCGACGTCGCGCGGATCGAGGGCACCGTCACGAAGCTAGGCAACACGGCCGCGCATTTTCGCTTCCTGATGACACGCGCGCGCGACGGCGCGCTCGTCGCGACGATGAACCACGTCCACGTGTGCACCGACATCCGCACGATGACGAAGCTCGCCTTCCCGAGCGACGTCCGCGCGTCGCTCGAGAAACACCTCGTCTAGGCGCTCTGTCGGTACGCCGGCTCGTCCGGCAGCGGTCCGGCGCGAGGCAGGCTCACGAGGTCCATCGGATCGCGCCCGCTCGCCTTGAGCTTGCGGACCTGGACGACCATGTAGATGCCGAACAAGAAGAGCGCGACGCACATCCATTGGGCCGGCGTGAGACCGCCGAAGCGCGGGTCGGCCTGATCGACGTCGCGCACGCGGAGGAAATCCATCGCGAAGCGCACGGGCGCATACGCGAGCGCGGTCGCGCACACGTACGAGCCGGTGGCGAGCTTCTTTCGCCATGTGAGCGCGAGCATGGTCGCGAGGATCACCGTGAACATCAGCTCGAGGAGCCCGAGATCGTATTGCGGGGCGTTTCCCCAACGCAGCTCGAGATCGCCGGTACCGATGCTCAAGATCTTCTGGATGCGCTCCGGCCGACCGAATGCGACAGCGAGCAGCGCGCCGGGATCCGCCTTCATTCCCGGGTGATCGTGCACGACCGAGCAACCGCTCCGTCCGAAGACCCACGCGACCGGGAACACGCTGAGGATGAGATCCGCGAACGGGAGGATCGGCATCGGCAGCTCGCGCTTCCGGTACTTCGGGATCATGAAGCCGATCACCGGGATCTCCTTCCACGCGACGGCCTCGTAGTGCTTCCACAAGACGATGCCGATGAACGCGCCGATGAAGCCGCCGAACGAGCTGAGCCCCTCGTAGAGGAGGAAGATCGACCACGGCCGCTTCACGAACTCGGGCCAGTGATAGAAGACCTGGTCGAGCATGTGCCCGCCGAGGAAGCCGCACAAGAGCATCCACGTGATGAACGAGTTGAGCTTGTCGAGATCGAGGCCGCGCTGGCGCGCACGACGCGTCGCGAGATAGGTGCCCAGGATGACGCCGGTCGCGACGAGCAAGCCGAACGGATGCAGCGTCAGGGGACCGATCTTCAGGTCCGGCACGTGGATGTACGGGATCATCGAACCCCGTGGTTTCTAGCAGGGTTCGGGGCCCCGCGGATGACGATCGCGTCTTTTGCGCCCGCTTGCGCGGCCGGGGTCACGACGACCTCCCAGCCGTTGCACGCGCGATGATAGAGCTCGCGGTCCGAGCGCCGGTCGGGGCACGACGTCTCGGGAAAGCGGCGCTCGAATGCGCCGCCCAGGCGGTCCATCGCATGCACCTGGGCCTCCGTGCGATCCTCGGGCGCGGAGGGGTCGAGCTTCACGATCTGGTCGGCCTCGGCCCAGAGGACGAGCATGTTCGCGCCCTCGACGACTCCGCCGCTGACGAGGCCGTGGTCCTCGGTCAGCGTGATCTCGAGCGTCGCGAGGCGCGACTCGCGCTCGGGACGCGTCGGCAGGAGGAAGTAGAGGTCCTCTTCGCGGCGCGCTGGCACGGTGCCCCATGTCGAGCCCGTGCGGCCGGTCATGAGCGTGCGGAGCGAAGGCGGGCCTTCGGTTCGCGGCACGCCGTACACGTCGTCGTCGAGGAGCACGCCGACCGCGCCGAGGATCGCCTCGCCGACGGCGCGCCTCTGCACGGCTGCGGACTCGAGCTTCGCGTCCTCGTACCGAACGCGACGCGCGATGTCGCGGAGCTCGGCGTCCTGCATCGTGGAGCCGAGCGCGGTGAGCAGCGCGAGCGCGGCCCGCGCATGCGGTCCGTCGGGGAGATCGGCGAGATACCGTCGCGCGCCCTCGTGCGTCGCTTGCGACGCCTCGAAGAAGCGCGGCTCCTCGTCGTCGAAGGCGGCGCGGACCTCGTCGGCGAACGCGCCTTTGGGATGACGCGCGAGATACGTCTGCGCGCGCGCGAGCCGCGTGCCCTGCGCGCCGGCGACGCGGAACGCGCGGTAGTCCTCCAGATCGCCGGGGCTCGCGATCATCGGCTTGAACGTGGCGCAGCCGGCGCTCGCGCATGCGATCGTGATCGTGATCGCGGCAGCGCTCGCGAAGCGGCGGATCACGGCGCGGCTCCGTCGCCCAGCGTGCCCGCGGGCGCAGCCGGCGGCACCTGACAGAAGTCGCACTCCGTGGGCGTGGCCGCGGACTCGTCGTCGACGTACGTCGCGTACGTGTCGCACGACGCGGCCGCGAGCGCGCGCAGGCAGACCTCGCCGTCGTGATAGAGCGGACGGCACGTCGCCGGGAGCGCGATCTCGGGCAGTTGCGTCTTGTCGCACGCGCGAAGGCAACGTGCCGTGTCGAGCCCGCATTCCCGGCATCGCTCGCAGTCCTGCAGCTTTCGCGCATTCGCGTAGCGATCGCGATCGAGCTCCGTCGCGGTCCGCCCGCACGCGCCGGTGTCGCCCACCGTGGGCGCCATCACGAGGAGCGCGAATGTCGCGACGACGAGCGAGAGCGCCCGCGGCGAGAGCCGGGTCACGGCAGCACCTCGTATGCGGCGACGAAGCCGAGCTGCCCGCTCAGCACGGGATACGTCACCGTCGACTTCTCGCGCGTGCCTGCTCCGTAATAGACGTCGCCGACGATCTCCGCCGCGAGCCCGAAGCCGCCGAGGAAGAACCACGTGGCGCCGGCCGCCGCCTCGAGGCCCCACGTCACGTCCGGTGTGACGACGAGCGGGATCCCGGCGCGGCCGGAGAGCGCGATCGCGCTCCATCGCCGCCACGCGAGATACGACGGCGTCATCACGATCTGACCGACGCCCGACACCGCCGCCGAGGTCCGCAGCGTGCCGCCGTGCTGCAGGCCGAGCGGATTGCCGAACGTAGCGCCGAGGCCGATGTCGATGTACGGCGCCGTCCTCGACACGCTCTCGGCGTCGCCGCCGAGGGGCGTCGAGAGGCGATAGGGATTGTTGAACCGCAGACCGTCGCCGAGGAAGCTCGTGACGAAGAGCTGCACGTAGCCGGGCTTCGTGCGGAACGGATCGGGCTCGGGCTTCGGCTTCTCGGGCGCGACCTCGTCGTCCGCGCTCGCGAGCCGCTCGCCTGCGAGCGTCGCGGCCACGATGGCCACCACGAGAACGCACCACCGCCGCGACGTCATCAGCTCCGGTTCACCCGCACCTTGGGCTTTGCACCGAGCAAGGCGAGCTGACCGCACGCGGCGCTCACGTCGTCGCCGCGACGCCGGCGGATGAAGCACGAGTAACCGGCATCGCAGAGGACGCGCTGGAACGCGAGGACCCCCGCGAGACTGGGCGGTCCGAGCGTCGAGGCCTCGATGGGGTTCATCGGGATCAGGTTCACCTTGACCGACAGGCCGCGAAGGAGGCGCGCGAGCTTGCGTGCCTCTTCCACCGTGTCGTTCTTGCCGGCGACGAGCGTGTACTCGATCGTGATGCGACGGCGGCGCGGCAACGGATAGTCGCGCAGAGCCTGCATGAGCACGGGCAGCGGGTACTTCTTGTTGATCGGCATGAGCCGCGAGCGCGTCTCGTCGTCCGCTGCGTGCAGCGAGATGGCGAGCCCGACCTGACCGCCGAAGTCCTGGCCGAGGCGCGCGATCTCCGGGACGAGACCGCTCGTCGAAACGGTGACCTTCCGGTTCGAGAGCGCGATGCCGTCGGGATGCGACAGCAACTTGAGCGCGCGCACCGTCGCGTCGTAGTTGTGCAGCGGCTCGCCCATGCCCATGAGAACGACGTTGCGGATGCGCTCGTTCGCGTCGAGGCGCGACCGTCCGACGAGGACCTGCGCGATGATCTCGTCGGCGCGCATGTGCCGCTTGAGCCCGGCGACGCCGCTGGCGCAGAAGACGCATCCCATCGCGCATCCGACTTGCGTGCTGATGCACTGGGTGACGGGCACGAAGCCCTGTCCCCCCGTAAACGTGCCCGTGCCCGTGCCCGAGGTCTCGCCTTCGTCGTCCTCGTCGTCCACCGCCGCCGCAGCATCCGCGTCCTCGAAGCTCTCATCCCCCTCCGCGCCAAGCGGTGACGGCAGATCGGATCTCCCTCCCGTCACTCGCGGAATGAGCACCGTCTCGACGTTCGCGCCGTCGTGCATCCCGACGAGGAGCTTCCGCGTGTCGTCGGTCGCACGTCGCTCGGTCACGATCGAGAGCACTCCGGTGAGGCCCTCGGCGGTGAGCCGCTCTCGCAGCGAGAGCGGCAGGTCGGTCATCTTGCTCGCGTCGGTCACGCCGCGAGCGTGGATCCACTTGAAGATCGACTTGCCGTGGAACGTCCGTCCGCCGAGACGCACGGCCTCGGCCGCCCACTCCTCGGGGAAGCGGGCGAGCGGAAGCGTGCTCGGGTCGGGCTTGGACAGGACTGCCACGATTCGATCCTAGCGCTTCTCGGTCTTTTCGGCCTTCTCGCGCGCCTTCGCTTCGTCCCAGTACGTGTCGAGGACCTCGAGCGGGAGGTTCTTCTCGCCGCCGGCGCCCCAACCGCCGTGCTCCTCCTTCACGCGCTTCTCGACGTGCGAGAAGCGGCTTTTGAACTTGTCGATCGTCCGGCGGAGTGCCCCCTCGGCATCGACCTTCGTGTGACGCGAGAGGTTCACGAGCGCGAAGAGCACGTCGCCCATCTCGTCCTCGATTGCCTGCGCATCGCCGCTCGCGATCGCGTGATCGAGCTCGGCGAGCTCCTCGGTGACCTTCGCGCGTGAGCCGCGGGCGTCGGGCCAATCGAAGCCGACGCGCTCCACCTTCTCGCCGATGCGCTGCGCGCGCGTCAGGGCCGGAAGGCTCCGCGGTACGCCGTCGAGGATCCCGCGCTCGCCCTTCTCCTTGGCCTTGATCTTCTCCCAGTTGCGGAGGACCTCGTCGGCGTCCTTGGCGTCCATGTCGCCGAACACGTGCGGATGCCGGTGCACGAGCTTCTCGACGATGCTCGAGACGACGTCGTCGATGGCGAAGGCGCCCTCCCTGCGGCCGAGCTCCGCCTGGAAGACCACCTGGAGCAGCAGGTCCCCGAGCTCCTCGCGAATGGCCTTCCGATCGCCGGAGTCGATGGCGTCGATGACCTCGCAGGCCTCTTCGAGGGCGTATTTCCGCAGCGTTTCGAACGACTGCTCCCGGTCCCACGGGCATCCGTCGGGGGCGAGGAGCCGCTGCATGACCTGGACGAGCCGCGTCAGCGTAGAGCCGTCCTGGGCTTCCAGGGGGGCTACGGGTCGCGGGAGGTCCTCGTCGAAGCGCGGAAGGGACGACATCGCGCGGACTTAGCACGTCCGATGGTACAGTTCGAAGGGATGGCGGCTTCGAACAGCGCCGAGAAGGAGCCGGGGACGAGCTTTCGCCGGAAGATGATCTTCCTCGCGGTCGTGCTCGTGCTCGGCCTCGCGTATCTGCTGCGCGGCGTCCTCGTCCCGCTCTTCCTCGCATTCCTCCTCGCGTATGCGCTCGACCCGTTCGTCGATCGCCTCGAGGCGCTGCGCGTGCCGCGACCGCTCGGCGCGATCCTCGTGATGCTCGGCATCGCAGGGCTCGTGAGCGTGGTGCTCGTGTACGCGGTCCCGATGTTCGTCGACGAGGTGCGCGACGCATCCAGCGCCATACCCGATCAGATCCACGCGCTCCAGGCGCGCATCGAGCCATGGTTCGCGACCCAGCTCCACGTGAAGCTGCCGCATTCGATGGGCGATCTCGAGAAGGCCCTCACCGAGCGGATCCAGTCCGGGGGCGCCTACGAGAACGCGCGTTCGTTCCTCTTCGGCACGATCGGCTACGTCGGCGTCGCGCTGTCCGCGCTCATCGTCCCCGTGTTCGCGCTCTACCTGCTCATCGACTTCGATCGCATCGTCGAGCGCGTCGGGCAGCTCGTGCCGCGACGATGGTCGCCGCCGATCAGCGACGTCGCACGCCAGATCCACAAGACGCTCAGCGGCTACGTGCGCGGCCAGCTCACGGCGAACATCGTGCTCGCGGCGCTCTACGCGACGGGCCTCCGCATCGTCGACATCCGCCTCGCCGTTCCGATCGGCGTCCTCACCGGCATGATGGCCTTCGTGCCGTACGTCGGGTTCGCGACCGGCCTGCTCCTCGCCATGTCGATGGCAATCCTCGACTGGCAGGGCCCCGGCACGCTGGTCGGCGTCGTCGCCGTCATGGGCGGCGTGCAGGTAATCGACGCGATGGTGATCACGCCGCGCATCGTCGGCCGCTCCGTCGGCCTCGCGCCGCTCGAGGTGATCCTCACCATGATGGCGGCCGGGTCGCTGTTCGGCTTCCTCGGTGTGCTCCTCGCGGTGCCGCTCGGCGCGGTCGCGAAGATCCTCGTGCAGCGCGCAGTGAAGGCGTATCTCGCCTCGGAGTTCTACAACCGTTCGGCGGCGGCGGCGGCCTTGCTCCGGAGCGAGGCGGTGACGGTCACGACCAGCGCTCCACCACCTGCGGCTGCCGCGGTGTCTTCGGCTCCGACTCCTCTTCGTGGCGAGGCCGCGCGCGTCGTGGCGAAAGGAAAGCTCTGATGAGCGAAGTGACGGTCGAGACGACGGGGCGCACTGTGGTCGTGACGCTGAACCGCCCGGAGGCTCGCAACTCGCTCACGAAGCAGGTCGTGAAGGACCTCGCGTCCGCGATCGAGGGCGCCGGCGCGAAGCCGGAGGTGCGCTGCATCGTGCTCACCGGAGCGGGCGGTCACTTCTGCGCGGGCGCCGATCTGCGCCGCACGTTCGCCGAGGATCCCGACATCATGGATCACCTCGACGAGTACATGGACGCGTTCCATTCGCTCGTCCGCGCGATCGTGCGCTGCCCGAAGCCGACCATCGCGCAGATGGACGGCGCGGCCGTCGGCTTCGGCGCCGACATGGCGCTGGCGTGCGACCTCCGTGTGGCGAGCACGTCGGCGTACCTGCAGGAGAAGTTCGTCAACATCGGCCTCATGCCCGACGGCGGCGGGACGTTCTGGCTCCCGCGGCTGATCGGGACCGCGCGCGCGATGCGTGCGATCCTCCTCTCCGAGAAGCTCGAAGCAAAGGAGCTCGACGCGCTCGGCCTGCTCGCCGGCCTCGTGGCGCCCTCCGAGCTCGGCGCCGCGACGATGGCACTCGCCCAGCGCATCGAAGCGGGCCCTCCCCTCGCCTTCACGGCGGCGAAGAGCGCGATCTACGGCAGCCTGGGCGACATCGAGGCCGCGCTGAAACGCGAACGCGAGGGCCAGCTTCGCCTGTTGAAAAGCCAGGACGTCATCGAAGGCGTGATGGCGTGGGCGCAGAAACGCGCGCCGGAGTTCAAAGGCGCCTGAACGAGATCACCCGAGCAGATAGCGTTCGCCGCTGTCGCACAGCATCGTGACGACTGGGCCTTTCACGCGCGTCGCGATTTCGCATGCAACATGCACGTTGGCGCCCGATGACGGGCCCACGAGGAAGCCCTCTTCCCGCGCGAGGCGCCGGGCCATCTTGTCCGCGGCGATGTCGCCCACGCCGATCACCTCGTCGACGAGCGACCGATCGAGGATCTTCGGGATGAAGCCCGCTCCGAGGCCCTGGATGCCGTGCAGCCCGGGCTCTCCACCCGACAGCACTGCGCTCCGCGACGGCTCCACCGCAACGACGAGCACGTCCGGCCGCTCCTTATCGAGGATGCGCCCGACGCCCGTGAGGGTCCCGCCAGTGCCCACGCCGGCCACGAACGCCGCGAGGTCGGGGACGGCATCGAGGATCTCGCGCGCCGTCGTGCGCGCGTGGACGTCCGGGTTCGCCGCATTGTCGAACTGCCGCGGCATGAACGCGTTCTCGGTCCGCGCGACGATCGACTCCGCCGCGGACACCGCACCCGCCATTCCCCCGTCCGCCGGTGTGATCACGATCTCCGCGCCGTAGGCACGCAGGATCCGGCGCCGCTCGACGCTCATGTCCTCGGGCATGACGAGGATGCAGCGATAGCCGCGCACCGCCGCGATCATCGCGAGCGCGATCCCCGTGTTGCCGCTCGTCGCCTCGACGACGACGCTTCCCTCGCGCAGCTCGCCGCTCTTCTCGGCGGCTTCGACCATCGCGAGCGCTGGACGGTCCTTCACGCTTCCACTCGGGTTTTTCGCCTCGACCTTCACCAGCACGCGCGTGCCCGGCGGCGGAATGCGCCGGAGCTCGACGAGGGGCGTGTCGCCGATCAGCTCCAGCACGCTCCCGAGGATCCGTCCCGCCATGAGCGGAGCGTATCGCGTCCGCCCGGCGCGTGCTCGCTACGCGTCGCGTTCGCCGACTGCGCTCGCGCCGAAGTACGCGCGGAGGTCGTCGCCCGCGCCGTGACGGGCAAGGCCGATCATCATCTTCGCGAGCGCAGCCTCGACCGTCATGTCACCGCCCGAGATGGCGCCGGCGGCTGCCGCCGCGGCTCCGCCCTCGTAGCGTCCGAGGTCGACGAAGCCCCGCAAGCACTGCGACACGACGACGACGGGGACCCCGCGCTCGCGCGCCTCCTCGAGCGCCGGGATGAGCGAGCCACCGAGGTTGGGCAGCGTCCCCGTCCCGTAAGCCTCGAGAACGAGGCCGCGAACCCCGAGGCGAATCGCGCCGCGCACGAGATCCGGATCGAGGCCCGGAAACACGCGCACCGCGAGCACCCGCGGCTCGAGCCGGTCGTCGAAGGCCGCGAGCGGCCTCGGAGTCGCGACGTGCGGCGCGACCTCGATGCCGATGCCGAGCTCGACGAGCGGCGGCAGGTTCGGCGAGTCGAACGCGCTGAAGCCCCAGGCATCACGCTTCGTCGCCCGCACGCCGCGCAGGGCGCGCGAGCCGGAGGCAATGCATACCTCGGGCACGGGCAGCGTCGCGACCAGCGCCGCGTCGATCAAGTTCTGACGTGCGTCCGTCCGCACCTCGACGATCGGCTTCTGCGAGCCGGTCAGCACCACCGGCTTGGGCAACGGCCCGAGCAACAGCGCGAGCGCGCTTGCCGTGTACGCCATCGTGTCGGTGCCGTGCACGATGACGATGCCGTCGTAGCTCGCGAGCTGCGCGTGTACCTCGCGCGCGATGGTCACCCAGTCGGCCGGCTGCATGTTGGCCGAGTCCATGTGGAACAACAGCCGCGTGTCGAGGTCGGCGATGCGCGCGAGGCTCGGCACCTCGGCGACGAGATCGCGGCTCGTCCGCTCCTCGTCGAGCGTGAGCGGCCGCTTTGCGGCGCCGCTCGCCGGCGGGACCATGAGCATCGTCCCGCCCGTCAGGAGGAGGAGCAGGCGCGGGCGCGACATCGCTCAGAACAGCCGCTGATCGACCTTGATCGTGTCGCCCTGCTGGAGCTTCACGTCGGCGCGCGCGTTGTCGGTGATGGCGTCGACGCTGATGATCGCGTTGACGGACTTCGTGCCGCCGACGAGGCGGATCACCTGCACGTGATTGGTGTCGGCGAGCGGCGTGAACCAGCCGACGGCAGAAATCGCCTGCACGAGCGTCATCCCGTCTTGGTAGGGGAGCGGACCGGGCTTCACGACCTGCCCGATGATCTGGATCTTCTTCGAGTTGAACTGCTTGACCTTGACCTGGACCTGCGGCGCCACGAGGAACTTCGACTCGACGAGCTGCTCGCGGATCGCGGACGCGATCTGACGCGGCTCGAGGCCGGCCACCTTGATGCCCTGCGTGTAGGGGAAGTCGAGCGAGCCGTCGGGCTGGATCTCGTAGTCCTTCGGGAGCTTGTCTTCGCCGAGAACGATGACCTCGAGCACGTCGCCGGGCCCCACCTGGAGGTTCACGACCGGCGCGGGCAGATCGTGCGGCGGCGGGTAGTTGCGCCCGCAGCCGAGCGCCGCGACGACGAGCGCGCCGAGCGCAACGAAGCGGAGAAGGAGGCGAGCGATCACGCGAAGGTCACCATGAGGACGCTGAGTGGCGGAGAGAGGCCCGCTCATTCAGGACTTCGTAGTCCTCCGTGTCGGCGCAGGTCAAGGCTGCCGGTGCTACGCGCGCGCGATCAGAAGAAGTAGCGGACGCCCGCAAACGCCTGGAACCGTCGCCAGCTGAGGTCGTACAGGGCGGACGGCCCGCCGCCGGCCGCGACACCACCAGCGTCGAGCGACACGTCGCTGATCATCTGGGCGTAGTCGAACGTCGCGTTCAGGCCCAGCGCCGGGGTGACACGGTACTCGAGGAAGAGCGTGCCTCCGATGCGGTAGTTCGTGAAGTCGCCGGTGGGCGCGCCGTTCGCGCCGTTGACCGCCACGGGTCCG
>JAQBQJ010000007.1 GCA_028287065.1 Labilithrix sp.
ACACGCCGCTGCCGTTCGCGGCCGGTGCGCTCCGCTCGACCGCGATCGACATGCTGGCGTGGGATCGCGCGCTCGCATCGGGGAGATTGCTCGGCGCGGAATTCGAGCGAAAACGAACGACGCCCGAGAAGGACGACTACGCGTACGGCGTCGCCATCGCGACGAAGAGCGGTCATCGCATCGAGGCGCACAGCGGCGGCATCGAGGGCTTCTCCTCGTTCTTCGCACGCGTGCCCGACCTCGGCATCGCGGTCGTGTTCGTGTGCAACTCTGATGCATTCGACGCGAGCGAATTCGGTCACAGCGTCACCAAGATGATCGTCGAGGCGAAGCCCGTCGTGCCGAAGCCGGAGCGCGCGATCGGCGCGCTCGACGCCGCGCGCGCCGCGCAGCTCGCCGGCACGTACGATCTCGTCCCCGCCAGCCGCGACAAGATCGCCGCGAAGCTGCCGAAGGAGATCCTCGACGGCATCGCGACGATGACGATCGGCGTCGAAGGTCAGCGCATCGCCGTGAAGGCGAACGGCCAGCCGCCCTTCTTCGCGTTCCCTGCGAAGGACGGCACGACGTTCTTCACCAAGAGCTCCGGCATCGAGATCTTCCCGAGCGTCACCGGCTTCCGCCTCGAGCAGCAGGGCATCGTGCTCGACTACGTCCGCGCGAGCGCTACTCCAGGCACTTGATCAGCGCCTCGGACGAGGCCGCCTTCATCGCGCACGCGTGCTCGTTCGCCTGCACCTCGGACGTGCAGTTCTTGAACTCGTCGCCCTTCGCCTCGGCGCGCTCGCGCGTGCGCTCGGCGTTGACGACCTCGGGACCGGCGTCCGGGAAGCGCTCCTTCACGACCAGCTCGGAGAAGCGATCGAGCAGCTCGTCGCATTGCTTCTGCGAGACCTTGCCCTTGCACGCCGCCGGCGAGAGCACGACGAGCAGGAGACCCATGACACTTGCGCGTCGGATGTTGGCCCCCCACAGGCTGTCGGCTCTTTTCATCGAAGGCACTTGTCGATCTTGTCCGCTGTCTCCGCGCCCTTCACGCACGCCATCATCCCATCGGTGACGCGCTTGCCGACACACTTGTCGATGTCCTCGTGCATGGAACCGCGCATCTCGTCGCGGCGCTTGGCGATGACCGCGGGGTCGACGACGCCGAGCGCCTTGAGCTGCAGCTCGACGTTCTTGTCGACGACGGCCTCGCAGTCCTCGCGCGTCGCCTTCCGACCACAGCCGCCGAGCGCGACGAGACCGACGGTCAGGGCGATCGCGACGACGAGCGGACGAACGACAACGCGCTGCAGCATCAGGACCCCGAACGCGTAGCACGACGCGGTCCGGGCGCGAAGCCGGTGCTTTGGCCGGAAAAAAGCGTGAGTGCTACACTTTGTTCGTGCCAGCCAAACAGGCGGCGGAGTGCCCCGAGGATTACCTTCGCAAAGCGATGGCCGCGCGGAGCGCCCGCTCCCGCGCCATGTACGCGCGACGCGGTCTTGCCGCGCGCGCGACGCTCGACCGCACGACGCACGCGATGTTGCTGAGGCAACTCTACCTTTCGCTCTACGAAGGTCGTCACTTCCGGAAGGCGCACACGATCGCGCTCCAGGCGCTCGAGCTCGATGTCCTTCCGGATGTGCTCAACCAGGACGCCGCGCGCGCCGCCCTCGCCGACGGCGACCTCGACGCCGCGCTCGCACACCTCCGGGCCGCCGCACGACGAGGCCCCGCATCGCGGCGGCCGTTCCACCTCTGGACGCTCGGGAGCACGCTTTTTCTGGCTCAACGCTACGCCGAAGCGACCGCCGTGCTCCGCCGTGCCGCGCGCTGGGGGACGAAGGATCGCCCGCTCTACCGCGCCCATCTCGCGCTGTGCCGGATGGCCGCCGGCGAGAAGGTCCACGATCTGCAGGACACGATCAACGCGCTCGCGGAGGCGCCGTGCGGCCAGGGGTACGGTCGCTTCGTGCTCGGCCACCTCGCGTACGCCGCCGGCGAGTGGACCGCGGCGCGTCGTTACCTCGATGCGTTCCTGAAGCGCACGAGCGCGTCGCGCCCCGCGCTCGGCATCGCCCTCGAGGGCGAGGTGCGGATGGCGCGCGCGACGCTCTCGAAGATGACCGCCAACTGACGCCCGGCGATGGAGACACTGAGGTGACCCGGATCCATCGGCGGAAGTGTGGGACGCGACGCCCGCGAAGATCTCATCCGGAATATTTCGCGGTATCCGTACGGTAGGAAGATGTGCGACCGGCCTCCGGGTGGATCACTGCCGCCCCTCGCAGCGTAGGTCTCGTGCTTGCTACAGTGGATTCCGCAAAGCCGCTTTCCTGGAGGAGGAAACGTGAATCGTCGCCTGACGCAGCTCCTGTTGTTCTGTGCCGTGATGCTGGTGCCCGTGGTGGCGCTCGCCGATGACGGTGGCTCCGAGAGCGGCGGCTTCGCCGGCATCCTCGCGAAGCACGGCGCGATCGTGGCGGTGCTCGCCTCGTTCGGGTTCGGCTTCGTCGCGAGCCTGACCCCATGCGTTTATCCGATGGTGCCGATCACGGTCTCCATCTTCGGCGCGACCGAAGCGAAGTCGCGCTGGCGCGGCGCAGCTCTGTCCGCGACGTTCGTGCTCGGCATTGCCGCGCTGTTCACGCCGATGGGAATCGTCTCGGCGCTCAGCGGCAAGCTGATGGGCTCGGCGCTCTCGAACGCGTTCGTCGTCACCGGCCTCGCGATCCTCTTCACGGCCCTCGCCGCGTCGATGTTCGGTGCCTTCGAGCTCGCGCTCCCCTCCGGCCTCAACAACAAGCTCTCCACGGTCGGCGGCGTCGGCTTCAAGGGCGCGTTCGTCATGGGTCTCGTCATGGGCCTCATCGCAGCGCCCTGCACCGGCCCGTTCCTCACCGGCATGATCACGGTCATCGCGACCTCGAAGAACGTGTGGCTCGGTAGCGCGTCGCTCTTCTCGTTCGCGATGGGCCTCGGTGTCCTCTTCTTCATCGCCGGCGCGTTCGCCGTGAACCTGCCGAAGGGCGGCGCCTGGATGATGGGCATCAAGTGGGTCAGCGGCGTCGGCCTCGCGTACATGGCCTTCGCGTACCTCCGCGACCGCTTCGAGCCGTTCCACAAGCTCGTCGAGCACCCCAGCTACACGTTCGGCGTCATCGCCGGTCTCGTCTTCCTCGTCGGCATCGTGCTCGGTGTCATCCACATGGTCGCGGAGCGGCGGAAGTCGCCGATCGCGCACCTGTCGAAGCCGATGAAGCTCGCGTCGATCGTCCCCGCGGTCGTCGGTTGCGCGCTCTTCGTGAGCTGGATCCCGCAGCCGCACGACGTCGACCCGAACGCGCCCGCCATCACGTGGGTCGCGAACGAGGAGCAGGGCCGCGCGAAGGCGTCGGCCGAGAACAAGCCGGTCCTCATCGACTTCGGCGCGACGTGGTGCACGGCCTGCAAGGAGCTCGAGCACAACACGTTCCCCAACCCGGGCGTTCGAAGCGAGGCGCAGCGGTTCGTCGCGATCCGCGTCGACGCGACGGACGACGAGGCTCCGGACACGAAGCGTCTCCAGGAGAAGTACAAGGTCGTCGGCCTCCCGACGGTCATCATGCTCGATGCCGCCGGTCACGAGGTGACGCGGTTCAACGAGTTCGTGACGCCCGACAAGTTCGTCGCGGCCATGAAGAAGGTCCCTGCGAGCTCGGCTGCGGTCGGCATGAAGTAGGGCCACTGGCACGCGCGCCACGACAGGCGTGTCAGGCGGGCGGCGGTCCGGGAGAGGCTCCCGGAACGTCGCCCGCCCTGCTTTTGTAGGCAAAACACGCTTTTCCGCAGGGTTGCACGCGGCTTGCTATGGACGCATCCTCGAGGCTCCTCACCATGTCCGCCCGTCGCTTCCTTTCGTATCTCGCGCCCGCGGTCCTGCCGGCGCTCCTGGTCGCGTGTCCGGGCAGCGCTCCCGATCCCGAGCCCGCGCACGAGGCGCAGCTCGTCGTCGGCGTTCAGGCCGACGACTTCGGCGGGCTCGTCGAGAGCGTGCACATCGTCGCGACGGTCGACGGCAAGGTCGCGCACGACGAGACGGTCGCGATCGGCGCTTCGAATCCGACGGCGCTCCCGAAGGAGATCGTCCTCCAGGGCACGGCAGGCGCGAAGGCCGAGGTGGTGGTCGAGGCGCTGACGTCGCAGGCCGCGACGCGTGGTCCGGGCGGGGCCACGACGCCCGTCGTCGTACGTCGCGCCGCAGCGCCGCTGATCCCGGACGCGAAGAAGCTACTTCGCATCCAGCTCGAGACCCGCTGCGTGACGTTCAGCGCGCCGGGCAGCACGGCGCCCGTCGCGCCGGCGTGCGCTGCGCCGCAGACGTGCAGCGCCGGCCGCTGCATCGCCGAGGACGTGCCCTTCGATCAGCTCGAGGACTACGAGCCGACGTGGCCGTCGTCGCCGCCCGACTTCTGTCGGCCTGCGCAGCACGGGCCCCCGGAGCTGATCCTCGGCACCGGACAGACTGACTTCGCGCCGCTCGCCGACGGTCAGACGTTGCAGCTCGAGCGCGGTCCACAGGGCGGACATCACATCTGGATCGCGGCGCGGATGAAGAACCTCCGCCAGTCCGGGTCGCGCACGACGCTCACGGCGAAGCTCGTCGACGATCCGTCTGCGACGATCGCGCCCGCGGCGTACGTGTTCACGTTCGATCGCGACGAGGGCAACTACTGCAAGCTGTGGGGCCTGCGCTTCCAGCTCGACAGCGGCGCCGCGGATCTCGCCACGACGTACAAGCAGTTCCTCGGCAAGAAGCTCGAGGTGACCGTCGAGGTCATCGACTCGACGAACGCGAAGGCGACCTCCACGAAGACGATTCAGCTCGCGGACAAGCTGCTCTGCCCCGACGGCACGACCACGTCCTGCAATCTCTGAGCGTCGCGGCGCTTCGTCACGTACGTCTTCCAGCAGTAACCCGCGATCGATCGCTCGTTCAGGCGAGGATCGATGTGATGCGCGATCGCGTCGTGCGCGGCGCGCGCATGACTCCAGTGGAGGATCGCGCGATCGTGATGGACGGTGTGGAAGCCGTTGTCGAAGACGAGGATGTTCATCCAGCGCGAGTCGAAATTGCGCGAGTGATTCCACTTCGACGCCGGATCGCAGTCGATGTGCTGAACGTAGTTCGTGAACATCAGGCCCCAGAGCGCGCCGAACGCGGGAATGCCGAGCGCGGACAGGTACACGAGCGCGCCGGTGCGGAGGCCGTACACGTGGATCGCGATCGCGCACGCGGCGAGATGCCCGCCGAACACGACGACGTACTGACCGAGGAGCCACGCCCACGCGCGTGTGCTGCGCCTCTTCACGCGACGGAGGTACGCCGCGATGAGCGGCGCCTGCCACGCGGCCGACGCGAAGAAGTACGTGAACGCCGCCCACGCGGTATTGCGACGCGTATGACGCCACGTGGCGGTGACGTCGCCTTCGCGATTCACGTAACGATGATGATTCTCGTTGTGCGTCGGAATCCAACCGAACGTCGGATATCCATAAAAGAACGACAGCACGCTCGAATACACGGCATTGGCGCGGCGATTCACGAATACCGGCAAGTGATTGTGATTGTGCGCGAGCACGCCTGCCGAATACGCCAGGTACATCGATACGGGCAGCATCCAGCCTGCGAGCCCGGGGCGCAGGAACTGCGCGAGCGCCCCAGCCGGCATGAGACCGAATACCCAGAGCACGGCACGCCAATCGGCAGAGATTCGTAGACGCATTTCGATGATCTCGGTGTAGTGATCCGGCTGATTCCCGAGTCGGAGTATCCGGCCACGACCCGCCATCGTCCATTCGCGTTCCTTTCGGATCTTCTTCGGATGCCCATTCGCCCTCGCAAGATCGCTCCCGCACCGAGAAACGCGCCTCGCCAGGCACGAGCGCAGGCGACGGTGACGGCCATTCTCGAGGCGACCATTCGGATTCTCGAACGCGAGGGAATGGACGCTGCGACGACCACGCGCATTGCCGAGGTCGCCGGAGTGAGCGTGGGGACGCTGTATCAATACTTCGCGCATCGCGACGGGATCCTGGATGCGCTGCAAGAGCGAGAGTTCCAGCGCGCGCTCGCGCTCATGGGCAACGTGCTCTCGAACGACAACCTCACCAAGAACCCGCGCGACACGGTCACGGCGGTGGTGCGCGGGCTCGGCGAGCTCTACGCGTCGTGCCCTTCGCTGCATCGCGTGCTCGTGATCGAAGGACTGCGCGTGATCGAGCCGGCGCGCGTCGAGGCGTTCGATCTGCGCGTCGTCGCGATCATCCGTCACTTCCTCGTGGCGACGGGCGCTCGCGTCAGACGCGGGAACGTCGAGGCTGCGGCCTTCGTGATCTTCCAGGCGGTGCGCGCGGTGATGCTCGCATGCCTGCTCGAGCGGCCCGCCGGGCTCGACGAGGACGCGCTCTCCGAGGAGCTCGTCGATCTGGTGCTGCGGTACCTCGTCGACGACGCGCCGGAGCCGGCGCCGAAGCCGGCGCCCCGCGACGAGCCGCGCAAGAAGACGAAGGCGCGCGCGCTCAGGGGTTGAAGACTTCGTCCGGCGGAGGCGGAGGCGGCTTCGGCGCGGGCTTCTCGGCGGGCGCGGGCTTCTCGGCGGGGGCGGGCTTCTCCGCGGGCTTCGGCTTCGCGGCCGGCGGCTTCGCGCTCGGCTTCGGCTTCGGCGGCTCCTCGGGCTTCTTCTCTTCGCTCGGCGCGGCTTTCGGAGGCTCCGCCTTCGGAGGCGGCGGCGGCAGCGGCTTGGACTCGCCGCGATTGCGTCCGCGCGCCGGGGCGTCCTTCGTCTCGAGCGCATTGCCGAGGTCTTCGATGAAGTCCTGCGCGTCGTGCGACTGCCTCGTCGCGTCGTGCGAGAGCGATCGCATCTCGTCGACGGCCGCGGAGAGCTCGCGGCGCGTCTCGCGGCTCTTCTCGGTCTTCTTCTCGTCGGCCTTCTCGGCGCCGCGGTTGCTGAACTCCTTGTCGGCGGATTGCTTCAGCTCCTCGCCGTGCTTCGCGAGCTCTTCGAGCTTCTCGCCTCGGTCCTTCAACTTGCGCGCGCGTTCGAGCTCGAGACGCACCGTCTCCTCGACGGCGGAGAAGAGCGGCGGGTCGCCGGAGCCGCCGGACACCGAGACGTGCGCCGACGCGACGTCGAGCTTCGCGGTGCCGTTCATCTTCTTTGCGCGCTCGCGCGTCGCGTTCACGATCGTCGAGTCGGACGAGCCGGGCGTGAGCGCCAGCGCTGCGACGAGCGGACGTCGTGCGGCCTTCTTGTCATCGGGCCATGCCGCGGCCGCGACTTGCGCCTGATGGACGTTCTCGAAGTACGGATCGTACCGCTGATCGTCGGCTTGATACCGCTGGCCCTGCGCGACCTTGGTTCCGCCGAAGAGCTCGCACGCGGGCATCGCCGCGCAGGCGAGCGAAACGAGGAGCGCGGCTGCGAGGTGACGGATCGATCTCATTTCGTGCTGCACGCGACGGGTGTCGCATGGATCTCGGCGGCCTTGCCCTTGGCGGCGAGGAAGCCGACGACGCCGCGGCCGTCCGGTCCGATCGCGACCTGCGGCTGACCGGCGTTGACGCCCGCCGCGGAGAGCGCCATCGGCGTTCCCGACGGCGACCCGTCGGCGTTCATCGTCATCGCGCGCACCTGATGCGTCGGCGTGCCCTCGGACCATGCCATGACGAAACGACCGGCGCCGAGGCCCGCCATGCTCGGCGACATCGCCTGCGTGCCGAGGCCGCCGTCGGGGATCGCCATCTGCTTGGGCGCGTCGGGTGCACCGCCGGGCGCGAGCTTCGTCCAGCGCACCTGCCACGGCTCCTGCGCGGTCGCACGATCGGACCACGCGACGAGGATCGTGTCTCCGCTCGTCGCGATCGCCGGAGAGCCGACCTGACCGAGACCCGGGATGCGCGAGAGCGGGCCTTCGACGTTCAGCACGGAGTCGCCCTTCGCGACGCCGACGTACACGGCGTTGCCGCGACGGAACGTGAACGCGATCCCGCGCGCGTTGTTCGATGCGAGCGGCACGGCGCGGATGGCGTCGATCATGCCTTCGCCCTCGAGCGCGACGACCTTCGCGTAGCTGTTCTGATCGTGCGGCGCCCACACGAGCGCGCCTTCGGCGATGCCGATGTCGATAGGAGGATTCGTCGCGACGACGCGGCGCCCGACGAGCTTGTCGAACTTCTTGTCGACGCCCGGTACGAGCGTGAGCTTGCCCTTCTCGAGGATGGGGCTCATGCGTCGTGCGTCTCCGCCGAGCGCGCGCGCCTTCACGGTCGTGGTGATCCCGATCGATGCCGGATCGACGGTCACGCCTACGCCGTTGCGCGGATCGATCGCGAAGCCGAGCGCGATCGCGCCGGGCACCGCCACCGCCTCGACGCCCGCCGGCATGAACGCGCGCGGAGAGACGACGTGCGCCTCGCCGGCCATCGTGCAGTCGCCGAGCGAGGGCTCGCCCGATGCGGGCTTCGTCTCGGTGGTGGCGGCCGGCGTGGGTGCGGGCACGGGCGTCGCAGCGGTCGCGGTCGACTTCGAGGTGCCGGTCGCGGCCGCGGTGCTGCCGCTGCCTGCGCCGGACGCGGTCGACGAGCCGGCCCTTGCCGTCGTTCCCTCGGGCAGCTCGCTCGGCTTGCCGCGGAACAAGCTGACGACGAGCGCGAGCAGCGAGATGAGCACCGACAACGCGACGACCGCGACGACGCCGACGAGGAGCTTGTTCTTCGGCGGGCGGCCCGCCTTCATCTCGTTCAGGTCGTCGAGGATGAGGGTGAGACCCGGACGGCGCGGCGGCAGGCCCGCGACGTCGTCGTCGCTCATGCTCGCGCGACCGTCGTCTCCGCGGATCACCGGGTCGGTGGGCGGAGGCATCCCGCCGGCGCCGTGACCACCGAAGCCGCCGTCGCCGCCGATGCCCCGACGAGGAGACGGCGCGAGGCCCGGCTGACTGTCGTCGAGGAGCATGGAGCCGCTGAGCTCCTCGATCATCGGATCCTTCGCGTGGCCGCCGTTGACCGGCGCATGGGCCACCGGCGGAGGCGGCGCAGCCGCAGCCTTCTGGGCGTTGGCGAGCGCGACGATCTCGGGCGGAGGCGGCAGACCGATCGTGGTCGGCAGGCTCGAATGGATCATCGGGCCGCCGGGACCGACGCCACCAACGCTCGGCGCGGAGCCGGCGGCGGGCGGCGCGAGCGACGGGAGCCGACCGGAGCTCGGCGCGCCGGGCGGGATCGAGGTCGCCTTCGTCGGCAGCGGCACGTAATGCGGAGGCGGCGGCGGCTCGTCGTTGTTCTGAACCGGCATCGCCGGCGGCGAGAACGATCCGCCGGCCTTCGACTCGAACGCGTGCTGGTGGGCGAGCATCGCGAGCGGAGGCGGAGGGATGTTCGGCACGACGCCGTTCGCCGCCGACAGCGCGCTCGACGTGAGCTCGGGCACCTCGTGCGCCGACTGCCAGACCTTCCAACCCGCGCGCCAGACCGGCGTGTTCGGCGCGATCAGCCCGCCAGCGAGCGCTGCGCGCAACTCGTCGAGTCGCACGCGGCGTTGCTGTCCGTCCGGATCGGCCCACCGCCAGAGGTCGTTGCTCATCGAGCGCCTAGCCATGATAGCGCGGCTCGACGCTGCTCGTTCAATCCTCGTATCCGGCGCTTTTCTGGACTTTTCCCGGGCGATCGCGGCTCGCGAGCACGAGACTGCAGACCTCGCGGGCGCCTGCGTCGAGGAGCGCTTCGGCACACGATGCGAGGGTGGCGCCCGTGGTGCGCACGTCGTCGACGAGCAGCACGCGCCGCCGTTCGACGGCACGCGCCGACGCGCAGCGGAACGCGTCCGCGACGTTGGCGGAGCGCGCGGCGCGATCGAGAGAGGCCTGCGGCGGCGTGGGTCGGGTGCGAACCAGCGCACGTGGCGCGTGCTCGATTCCGAGACGACGAGCGACCGGCGCGGCGAGCAGCGCCGCCTGATCGAACCCGCGCTCGACGAGCCGCTTCGGATGAAGCGGCACGGGTACGACGAGGTCGACCTGGTCGGCGAGGAGCGCCGCGGTGCCGGCCATCACGCCGGCGAACCGCGCGGCCAGATCGAAGCGACCGGCGTACTTGAGCCTCACGATCGCCGTCGCGACCGCGCCTCCGTAATCGAACACCGCGTAGCTCGCCGCGGGCTGCGCGAGCGCAGGCATGACCGACACGCCGCACGTCGCGCAGAAGAGCACGCGCGCGCCGGTCGGCTCGTCGCACGCGGCGCAGCGCGTCGGCGCGACGAGCTCTCCCAGGAGCTCGAGGCCGACGTTCGCGATGCGGGAGAGCATGCCGAGGGCGAAGGGATCGCGAGCCATGGGCGCCCGTTCGGCCGCCGGCGCGAGGAGTTGCGTGAAATCTCGCCGCCTCAGCGGCCCGCCGGCACGTGCTCCTCGCGTGTGCGGGCGAAGAGGACGTGGTCCTCCCACTTGCCTGCAATCTGCAAGTATCGCTCGGCGTAGCCCTCGCGACGGAACGCGAGCTTCTCGATCACACGCAGGCTCCTCGCATTGCGCGGCATGATCGCGGCCTGCACGCGGTGGAGCGCGGCCGGTCCGAACGCGAAGTCGAGGACGGCGGAGATCGCCTCGGTGACGTACCCGCGCCCCTGCGTGTCCGCGGCCATCCAGTATCCGAGATGCGCGCCGTACATCGCGCCGCGCATGATCCCGCTCAGCGCGACCTTCCCGATGAAGATCGAAGGGTGCTCGCGCTCCGCGACCATGAACACGTAGCCGCGGCCGTGCTTCCAGTCGCGACGATGACGCAGCACCGTCTTCGACACCTCGGTGATCGACGACGGGTCCTCGCCGGGCGGCGGCGCCGGATTCCACGGCTTCAGGTGCTCGTGGTTCGCGCGCAAGAGGCGCCGGATCTCCGTCACGTCGCCGGTGCGCGGGGGCCGCAACACGAGACGCGGCGTGACGAGGCGGGTCGTCAGCGACGGAGCCACAGGCGGTCTATACCGCGGATCGCGGGACGCGTCAGACCCGTCAGAGCAAGCCCACCGGATCGACGTCGATGACCACCCGCACCGATCGCGGGACCTGCCCTATCGCCGCATGGATCGCGAGCGTGGCCCGCCGGAGATGCTCGCGCGACGTGCTCCGCAGCATGATCCGGTACCGGAACCGATTCCGCACCTTCGCGATGGGCGCGGGCGTGGGACCGAGCACCGTGACCGCACCGAGCTCACCCGTGCGTGCCGCCGCGCGTGCGGCCCGCGCGAGCAGCGCCGTCGCCTCCTGCGCTTCGTGCTCGTCGAGCGAGTCGACGCGCGTGATCGCCATTCGCGAGAACGGCGGATAGGCGAGCTCCTTGCGGTCCCGCAGCTCGCGGTCGATGAAGCCGTTCACGTCGTGGCGCGCCGCGAACTTGATGGCGTGGTGCTCCGGGTCGTACGTCTGCACGAGCACGCGACCCGGCGTGTCGCCACGTCCCGCGCGGCCCGCGACCTGCACGAGGAGCTGGAACGCCCGCTCGCTCGCGCGGAAGTCCGGGATCGAGAGCGCGGCGTCGGCATTGATGACGCCGACGAGCGTGACGTGAGGCAGGTCGTGCCCCTTCGTGACCATCTGCGTGCCGACGAGGATGTCGACCTCGCGCGAGCGCACACGGTCGAGGACCTTCTCGATCTGCTTGCCCGTGGCGACGTCGCGGTCGAGGCGCGCGATGACGGCATCGGGGAACGCGGCGGAGAGCGTCTCTTCGAGCTTCTCGGTGCCGAGGCCCTCGAGCGCGATGCGATCGGAGTCGCACTTCTTGCAGCGGGTGGGGAGCGCCGCCTCGAAGTCGCACCAGTGGCAGCGCATCGTCCCTCCTTTCTTCTTGTGGAGGGTCAGCGCCACCGTGCAGTTCGGGCACGACGCGAGCTCGCCGCATCCCTCGCATCGGATGCTCGGCGCGAACCCGCGCCGGTTCAGGAAGAGGATCGTCTGCTCCTTCGCGGCGAGCGTGGCCTCGATCGCGCGATGGAGAAGCAGGCTGATGCGCTTGTCGCCGGTGGGCCCCGGACCGATGCGGCGAAGATCGACGATCTCGACCTTGGGCATCTCCTGCGCGCGTGCGCGATCGGGCAGCACGAGCTTCACGAGCTTGCCGGAGCGCGCGAGCTGCTCCGTCTCGAGCGAAGGCGTGGCGCTCCCGAGAACGCACACGGCCCCGAGCATGTGCGCGCGGAGGATGGCCATGTCGCGCGCGTGGTAACGAACGCCCTCCTCCTGCTTGAACGACGAGTCGTGCTCCTCGTCGACGATGACGAGACCGAGCGCGCGGATCGGCGCGAAGAGCGCGCTGCGAGCGCCGATCGCCACGTCGACCTCACCGGCGCGGAGCCGCGCCCACATGTCGAAGCGCTCGCGCGGCGTGAGGCCGGAGTGCAGCACGGCGACGTCGTCACCGAACCGCGCACGGAAGCGCGACACGAGCTGCGGCGTGAGCGCGATCTCGGGGACGAGCATGACCGTGCCGCGTCCGAGCTTCTTCGCCTCGGCGATCGCGCGGAGATACACCTCCGTCTTGCCCGACCCGGTCACGCCGTGGAGGAGGAACGTGGCGGCCTGCTTCTCGCCGTCCTTCTCGGCCGCGAGCGCGACGGCGAGCGCATCCATCGCGAGCTGCTGCGGCTCGGTGGGAGCAAGCTCGGTGTCGCGCACGACCGACTCCATGAAGAAAGGATCGCGCACGGCGTCGCGCTCCTCGATCGCGACGAGCCCGAGCTCGCGGAGCTTCTTCACGGTCACGCGCGCGCCGCCGAAGTGCTCCTCGAGACGCGACAGCGGGATCGCGCCGTGCGCGCGCACGTAGGCGAGCACGCGCGACGCGCCGTCCTTGATCGACGTCTCGATCACCTCCGTCGGCACGACCCACTGCACCTTGCGCACCGAGATGCCCTTGGCCTCGGAGAAGAGCGTCGGCTCCTCGACGACGCGCGCGGCCTCCTTGTCGGCGGGCGGCAGCGCGAGCCTCACCACTTCTCCGATCGGCGCGAGGTAGTAGCTCGCGAGCCGCGCCAGGAAGACGACGAGGTCCTCCGGCAGCGAGATCCCCTCGAGCACCGAGAGGAGCGGCTTCGCCCCTTGCGGCTTCGGTCCTACGCGCACGGCGATGACGACGCCGACGATCCGGCGCGCGCCGAGCGTGCAGAGGACGCGGCGTCCGAGCGTGACCGACGCGGCGAGCTTCGCGGGGACGAGATAGCTCAGCGCTCGCGCGAGCGGGATCGGCAGCGCGATGTCGGCGAGCGTGACCTGCTCGGCCTCCACGGTCGCGTCAGCGTCCGCGTTCGCCTCCGCGCTCGCGTTCATCCCTCAGGTCATTGCACGAAGAAGCGCGCGAGCGCAACGAGGGCCGCGGCGATCGCGAGCACGACCGCGAACGTGACGACCGCGGCCGCCGTGTTGCCCTTCTTCCGTGCGACGAGCGGCGCCTCCGGATGCGCGTCGTCGAGCGCGGTGCCGGACGGCGTCGCCGCGGCGGCGACCTCGATGATCGGGTTGCGCGACGAGGGCGACACGTCCATCGCGGCGCCGGCGAGCGAGCCCGGCTCGTGCGTGACGCGGGAGTTGCTCTCGAGCTCCTTCTTGAACGCGCGGATCGCGCCGTTCGAGACGGGGATTTCGAGGCCTCGCGGCGTCGCGGGAGCCGCGGGGATCGACGCGCTGGACGCGGTCGGCGAGGCCCCGGCGGCGCGCACGCGCTCCGACGATCGCGGCGGCGGCACGCTCTTGGGGAGTCGCCGCTCGCTCGCGCGCCGCTTCTCGATGAGCTCGGTGCCGAAGCTCGTGGCGATCCACTCGCCGAGCTTCAGGCGGCTCGCGAGCATGCCGCTGTCGGCGAGGTACGCCTCGAGATCGCGGAGCATCGCGCCGGCGGACGCATAACGCTCTTCGCGATCCTTCGCGAGCGCGCGCCGCACGATCTTCTCGAGGTCCGCGTGCTTCGGGACGCCCTTGTCGGGGAGCGTGGGGATGTCGGCCGCCTGCGCCTGCTCGACGAGCGGGATGTCCGACTTCGGTTTGTAGAGACGGCGGCCGGCGAGCAGCTCCCAGAGGATGATTCCCGCGGCGAAGACGTCGGCCCGCGCATCGAGCGACTCGCCGCGCGCGTGCTCGGGGCTCATGTAGCCGGCCTTGCCCTTGAGCGCCTCGCTCGCGCTCTCCTCTTTCACGAGGTCGTTCGCGTGCGCGATGCCGAAGTCACAGAGCTTCACCTCGCCCTCGTACGAGATGAGGACGTTCGACGGCGACACGTCGCGATGGACGATGCCGAGCGGCTTGCCGCTCTCGTCGTCGCGACGATGGGCGTAGTCGAGGCCCTCGAGGACGTCGGCGACGATGCCGAGCGCATGTTGCGCGGGCAGCGCGACCTTCTGCTCGGTGCATTGACGGAGGAGCGAGTTGAGGTCGAAGCCCTCGACGTACTCCATCGCGATGTAGAGGTGCTCGTTCTCGCGACCGAGATCGAAGACCTGCGCGATGCGACGATGGCCGAGACGCGCGGCGAGCTTCGCCTCGTGGATCAGCATGTCGGCGAACCGCGGATCGTCGGCGAACGCAGGGAGGATCTGCTTCACGACGGCGAGTCGCGTGGCGCCGAGCTCCGTCTCTGCGCGTGCGAGATAGATCTGGGCCATGCCGCCCTTGCCGATCTGCTCGAACAACGTGTAGCGACCGAACGTCCGCGGCAGCGTCGCCACGCCTTCGGAAGGCGTGCCCGGGCCGGGCGGATTGGACGAAACGGCGTTCATTCGCGACGTGGATGTGGCTAGCAGATTCGAGGAATCACGCGAGCACGGCCAGGGGCCCGTGTAGCCATAGTACCCACATCACCCCCTACCGAAAAGAAACCTCCCGACCCACGGTCTCCCGAACCAAGGACCGCCGCCCGAACTAAGGGCCGCCGCCCGAACTAAGGACGGGTGACGGAACTAAGGACGGGTGACGGAACTAAGGACGGGAAGTCACTTGGGCGGGGGCGGGATTGTCGGGAGGGTGGTCGGGATCGTCGAGGGGAAGCCCGCCGGGGGCTTGAAGCCGCCTGCGTCGAAGCCCGGGATTGCCGTGGGAATCGCGAATGTCGGGGTCGGGGCGGCGGCCGGCGCAGCCTTGCCACCGTCGGCCGCGGCGGGTCCCGCATCGGTCGCCGCCGCGGGTTTTCCGCCGTCGGCGACCGCGGCAGGCTTCACGCCTCCCGCCGCAGCTGCGGCGGCGCCGAGCGGAGCGACCGGGGTCGTCGCGGGCGCTGCGGTCTCCGGCGCGGCGGCGGTCGCGGGCGCGGCAGCGGTCGTCGCGACGGGCGCAACG
>JAQBQJ010000009.1 GCA_028287065.1 Labilithrix sp.
GTCGATCCTGTCGAAGCCGCCGGTCAAGGGCGGCGCCGTACGCGCGGCGGCCCCGGCGAAGCCGCGCGTGAACACGACCGCAGGTGGCGTGAAGCTCACGAAGGTCCAGAGCGCCGGCGTTCCCTGACCTCGCGCGCGCTTTCGCGCGTTCAGAACGAATGGCCGACGGTCGCAGCCCACGGCCGGTTCCCGCCGCCGACGGACATGCCGATCTTCGGCTCGAAGCGACGTACGTCGTCCTGATACTTCGCGGCGCGACCGGCGCCGGGGGCGTCGATGACGAAGAGGCCGATGCCCTGGATGGCCGCGCCGGCGCCGATGCCCTTGTAGAGATCGTCCTTCGCGACGAAGCCGTAGGTCGCGATGCCGATGCCGGCGAGCGTCTCGAGGATCTCGCTCCCGAGATAGAGGATGAAGCGTTTGTTCGTCCCCTCGAGGCGATCGGACTCCTCGCGCTTGAACTGCGCCGGATCCTTCGCCGCGAGGCCTTCGTAGTAATCGCCGCGCACCTTGACGGCGACGCCGTACGCCGCGCCGCCGAGGACGGTCAGTCCGCCTGCGATGAGCGACGACCACCCGAAGCCGCGGCTCCACTCTCCGTCCTGCGTCAGCGATGCCGCGCCCGCGCCGGCGGTCACCGCGCCGTACCCCATGAAGAGGAAGGACGTGGTCATTTCGTTTGCGTAGTAGCTGCGCGTCGTCGCGACCATCGCACCGCCGGCCGGCTCGTCGGCGTGCGCGGCGGCCGGGGCCGCGAGGGCGAGGACCAGCGTCGAAAGACCGAAAACACGGGCGAAACCGGCGGAAGAGAGAGGCATGGCGGCTCCTCGAAGGCGTTCACATACGGGCGCGTATGTGCCGTCTCTCTTCCACATACGGTCGCGTATGTCAAAAGCCTCCCTGCTCGCGCGTCGCTCAGGCGATGCGCTCGAGATCCCCGGTGAGCGCCAGCCACGGATGCATGCGGTCCTCGTAGACCGAGCGGGCAGGCGCTGCGAAGCGCGGATCCTCGAACATGCCGAGGGAGATCCCGACCATGCCGGGGCGGCCTTCCGCTTCCCAGAACAGCGTGCCGCCGCAGGTCGCGCAGAAGTGGTTCGTCACGGTGCGACGCTCCTGATCGGTGCGCACGGTGCGGGTGAAGGTCTTGTCCTGCCCCGTGATCTGCACGCGCTCCTTCGGGAAGAACGCGCCAGCGCCGAACGCCGAGCCGCTCCGGCGCTGGCAGTCGAGGCAATGGCACACGCTGACGATGGCGGGGTCGCCCTCGGACCGAGCTCGTAGCTGCCCACACCCGCAATGCGCGACGCGAATCTCGCTCATCCCCGGAGCATGCAGCAGGTATTCTCTTGCGTCATGGCTCAAGGCACCAAAGCAACCATCGTCGCGTTCCAGCGCGAACAAGGATTCGGCCGTGTCACAGTCGAAGGGCAGGGCGAGCTCCCCTTCGATGCCGTCGTCGCTCAGCCCGCGCCCGACAAGCTCGTTCCGGGCGCGGAGGTGATGGTCGAGATCGGCCCCTCACGCATCCCGGGCAAGATGAAGATCACGAAGCTCTGGATCGGCGACGCGCCGCCGTGACCGCAGCGATCGCGACCGCGGCGCCGAGCACGAACAGCGTGCCGTCGCGGTCCGACCCGTTCGAGGAGACGCCGCGCGCGCGACTCACGGTGCACGACGACGGAGCGCTCGGGCTGCCGCCTTCGCCCGCGCCGCTGCTCGCGCCGCCGCCGCTGCTCGCGCCGCCGCTGCTCGCACCACCGCTGCTCGCACCGCCGCTGCTGCTGCTCGCGCCGCCCGTGCTGCTCGACGAGCTGACGCCTCCGCTGCTCGTCATCCCCGTCGTGTTCGGCGAAACGTCGAGGCCGAAGAACTTCCCCGCGTAGTACGTCGAGCAGATCCCGGTGCTGAGGATGTACGCGCCGGCCTTGCCGCACGTCGGGCCCTTCGCCTGCGCGGGATCGATCGGCTTGCTCGGCGCGACCTCGGTGCCGTGGCCCTGCCCGGTGATCGTGTACGTCTCGACGAGCGTCTTGCCGGACGCGTCCTTGTATTCGGCGTGCGGGAATCCGTCGACGTCGCCCTGCGCGTCCGGGGTCTGATCGATCCCGTTCGCGTTCGTCCACTGCTTCACCAGCTCAGCCTGGTTCTTGTTGTTGACCACGGCGTCGGTCGTGCCGTGCCAGATCGACACGCGCGGGTACGCGCCCTTGTAGCTCGGCGCAGCGGAGCGGACGAGGTCGCCCCACTGCTGCGGGGTGCGATCGAGATAGGCGTTCGCGCCGGTGTAGTCCTTCAAGCAGCTCGAGGCCTCGGCCGTCGTCTTCTTGTTGGTCGCACAGCCGTACGGGATCCCGGCGAAGATCGCGCCGCCGGAGAAGACGTCAGGCCACACGGCGAGCATCAATGCGGCCATCGCTCCGCCGCCCGAGAGGCCCGTGACGAACACGCGCTTGTCGTCGATCGGATGGTCGGCCTTCATCTTGTCGACCATCTCCTTGATCGACTGGTTCTCGCCGTGGCCGCGCTCGATCTCGGTGAGGTCGAGAGGCTCCGGCGTGAACACGAACGTCTGCGGCGCGGACTTCCAGCGACCACCCCAGTTGAAGCAGCCGCCGCTGTTGTTCCGCGTGTTGTTCTGCTCGGGGTAGAGCACGTGGAACTTCCATGCGTCGGCAAGGGCGCTCCATCCCGCGCTCTCGTAGGCGGCGGCGGTCTGCGTGCAGCCGTGCAGCACGACGACGAGCGGACGCGGACCGGCAGGCATGTTCGCCGGCGTGTACCGGAACATCTTGAGCTGCGCGGGGTTCGTCCCGAAGGTCGTCACCGCCTCGAGCGCCGCCGATGTCGTCCCGATGTTCTCGGTCTCCACCGCAGGGTCGTCGGCCTGCGCGGAGCACGCGGCGACGACGACGAGGGAGAGGAGCGCGGCAGACCGGAGGAAGGGACGCATCGAACGCGCGGTGTGCACCGGCAGTGCCATGCACGACGCGCATCGAACCCCCATGAAATGCGCGGGATCGTCGTTTCCGCGCGTCACGCGCGACGCATGGGAACACGCGCGAGGCGTGCGCTCGGCGACGCAGCTCCGTGGTGCCTCCGCCTGGATCCACCGCAGTCCATCCTCCATCGTCGTGCCGGCCGGCGGACCGCCGGAAATCGCCGCGGAGCCGGTAAATATGCGGCGCTACGAGTCGTACCCTTGACCACAAGGTCGGCACGCCGCGTGCTCGAACGACCCGCATGATCCTCTCGTGGCGCCGCCTCGCGGTCCTCACCGTCGTCCCCGTCCTCCTCGCGACGGCGTGCAGCAGCAGCGTCGAGCCGGACGCCGATTCGAGCGCCGACGAGATCAACTACCGGAGCACCGCCGGCCAGGAGTTCGCGCTCTCGACGAACGTCACGTTCAAGCTCTCGGCCGAGACGCAGGCGCTCTCCGGCGACGCGAAGGACGCCGCGGTCCTCGTCCAGGCGCAGACGCTCCGTGACTCCGTCCTCGATACGATCACCTCCGAGCTCGACAAGCTCTGGCCCGAAGAGGAGCGCACGTCGAACGCCGGCGTCGCCATCCAGTATCGACAGGCGAGCGCGGCGCTCGCGGACCTGAAGGCGCTCCCCGACGGCAGCTACGGCCTCACCGTCTCGGGCGAGTTCGCAGGCATCAAGGACCTCGAGCGACGGCTTCCGATGAAGACCGCCGTTGGAAAGACGTTCCTCCCCATCAACGCCGACCTCGGCGAGGGCTCGAAGGAGCTGCAGGTCTTCATCACGCCCGTCGCGCGCAGCCTGAACGCGTATCCGAAGTACCTCGAGATGTTCGCGGACGGCCTCGACATCGGCGTGCACCTCGGCGGCGATCACAACACGCCGCCGCAGGACATCAACCATGCGCGCTCGGTCTACGACGACCTCGTCGCGTCCGGTTTCCGTTCGCCCGTCGCCAAGTTCGAGGACCTGAAGATCGACTCCGGTCCGCTCACGAGCGCGATCAAGGTGAAGGGCCAGGACGTCCCGGTGCGCGTGCGCATCGTGCACGCCGACATGAGCACGCCCGAGACGCGCAACCTCCTCGTCGACGCATACAAGGCCAGCGCGAAGGACGCCGACGTCATCATCTACGACGGCCATGCCGGACGCCGCCTCGACTACTCGGGCGTCGTGCTCGCGTACAACCCGGCGCGCTCCTCGATCCCCGCGAACGAGTTCAAGACGTTCGAGACCACGGACAAGCAGCAGGTCTACCTGTTCAACGGCTGCGAGACGTACACAGGCTACGCCGACAAGCTGTACGAGAACCCGAAGCGCAAGCCCGAGAACACCGACATCATCACGACCGGAAACTTCTCGGCCATCCAGTCCAAGGCGAACCAGGTCATCTCGTTCATCCACTCGTTCATCGATCAGAGGTCGGGCGCGTGGATCCCGCGGTCGTGGGACAGCGTGCTCGCGAAGATGAATGCCGTCGGCGAGCGCTCGTGGGTGCACATCTACGGAGTCCACGGCCTCGACGACAACCCGAAGGTCAGCCCGCTCGCCGACGTCTCGAAGGTCGGCGCAGCTTGCACGAACGACAGCCAGTGCGGTGCACCCGACAGTCGCTGCATCGTCGTCTCGGCAAGCTCGAAGGTCTGCGGCGTCGCGTGTGCCGACACCGCGGGCTGCCCGACGGGGACGAAGTGCGTGCTGCCGAGGGGCCGGACGTCCGCCGACGATCAGCAGTGCTCACCGCAGTGAGAGAGCTCGAGACGATATCCGCCACGTGACAGCTCAGCGACGCCGCGCGAGGGCACATCGGATGCAAGGCTTCCGCGCGCGATGGCCAGAGAAGTTCACGCGGTGGTACCGGTCGTACGCGAAGAGATCTCCGTAACGAAGCGCTCGCGTCCGGTCGAACGAGTGCGCGTGCGCAAGCGCGTCGTCGAGGGCGAGGTGCCTCTCGAGCTCGTCTCCGCCCGCGAGGACGTCGAGGTGGTGCGCGAGCCGATCGGTCGCGTCGTGACCTCCGTCCCGCAGATCCGCGTCGAGGGCGACACGACCATCGTTCCCGTGGTCGAGGAGACGGTCGTGGTCGAGAAGCGTCTTCTCCTCCGCGAGGAGATCCGCATCACGAAGCGGCGCACCGAAGAGACGCGTCGCGTCAGCATTCCCGTGAAGGGAGAGCAGGTGAGCATCGAACGCGAGGTGGCGGAGGAAGAGCTCCGCAGGAGGTAGCCATGAGAACGGTAGTAGGTTTGTTCCCGGACAAGAACGAGGCTCGACGTACGGTCGAAGACCTCAAGAGAATCGGCGTACGCGAGGGCGACGTGAGCATGCTCTCGAACGACGAATCGAACGGGCCGATTTCGGCGTACCTCGATCCGGCGGCCGGAGCACGCGAGCCCGATGCGATCACACGGGCGCTCGTGCGGATGGGTCTATCCGAGCACGAAGCGCGCAGGTACGTCGCGGGCGTACAGAACGGTTACACGCTCGAGACCGTGGCCGTCGACGACGCGAAGGCGAACGACGCGCTCGAGATCATGCGCTCGCATGCGGTCGGGATCGGCCGCGGCGAAGGCTTTGGTCGCACGGACAGACGCGCGGAGGCGCCCGCGGAAACGCGCACGGAGACGCCCGCGGAAACGCGCACGGAAACGCGCACGGAGGCGCGCACGGAGGCGCGCGCGGACGAGGGGAGGGCCGGCTCCACGGAGGAGGTCGTCCCCGTGATCGTCGAGGAGCTCGCGGTAGGGAAGCGCGAGGTCGAAGCGGGCGGCGTACGCGTGACCTCCAAGGTGGAGGAGCTGCCGGTCGAGGAGGACGTGTCGCTCCGCACCGAGCGTATCGAAGTCGAGCGGCGCCCGGTCGATCGTCCCATCGCGGAGGGTGACGTCGACGCGCTGGCGGATCGCGAGATCGAGGTCGTCGCGACGGCCGAAGAGGCGGTCGTCGAGAAGACGGCGAAGATCGTCGAAGAGGTCGTCGTCACGAAGGACGTCGACACGCGCACCGAGACGATCAGGGAAACGGTCCGTCGCACGGACGTCGAAGTGGAGGCCATCCCCTACGACGCGGCGGCGTACCGCGACCACCACGGCTCGAACTATGCCGAGGCCGGCGGGTTCGACGAGTACGAGCCCGCGTATCGTTACGGCCACGAGATGCGGGGCACCTCGGACGCCGCCGATTGGTCGACGGTCGAGTCCGATGCCCGCACGGACTGGGAGAAGAAGCGCCCGAACACGTGGGAGCGCTTCAAGGGCGCGATCCGGCACGCGTTCGAACGCGCGCGCGCGAAGAAGAGCTGAGCCGGCGACCCATGCGCGGGGCGGCTCGGTCCCGCTCCGCGCACGTGCGCAACCCGCGTACGTGTAGGCCGAGCACACCCGGATCTCTGACCCATCTGTTCCAGTTACTCGCCTAACTCCTCGGGGGATGGCACGATTTCAAGGCGTGCCGTCCCGTCGCATCCTTGCGTTCGTCGCGATCGGCGGCCTCGTCGCCGCCGCGGTTTCGATGATCGACACGACGTCGAACATCGCGCAGGCATCGCCGCGGTCGCCGAGCACGGCGGAGACCGCGTCGACGACGGCGGCGAAGCGCATCGTCCGCAAGGTCTCGGACGACAAGACGGGACACCTCGAGCACCCGTCGCGACTCGGGTCGCTGTTCGCGCGCTTGCAGGAGATCGAGACCCGCAAGGCGACCAGCGATCTTCGCATCGTTCAATTCGGCGACTCGCATACTGCGAGCGATTACGGCACGAGCGTGGCGCGCGCGCGGCTCGCGGCGCGCTTCGGCGACGGCGGTCGCGGTTTCATCCCGCTGGGCCAGCCGTACCGGCGGCTCTTCCAGGCGGGCGAGGCGATGGCGCGCGGAGTCGGCTTCGAGCCGGACGGCGCGCCTCTCGTTTCGACGCCGAGCCCGATCGCGGACGGCTTGTTCGGACCGAGCGGTGTCGCGATGGTGTCGCGAGCGCCGGGCGCGTTCATGAGCTCGGAGCTCACGGCCGTCGCCGACCGGTTCGAGATCGCGTACCTCGCGCAGCCGGGTGGCGGAAGCTTCGACGTGTCGATCGACGGTCAGCCGCGCGGACGCGTGACGACGGGGCAGGCCACGCGCGCATCGGCGTTTCGCGGCTTCGAGATCACGCGCGCCGCGCACACGCTCGAGGTGAAGGCGGTCGGCGACGGAGCGGTGCGCGTCTTCGGCGTTCGCCTCGACGACACGGCCGTGGGGATCACGTTCGACTCGCTCGGCATCAACGGCGCGCGAGCCTCCACGCCGCTCGCGGCCGACGAAGCGCATTTCGCCGAGCAGATCGTCCATGCCGCGCCGGCGCTCGCGATCGTCGCGTACGGCACGAACGAAGCGGGCGACTCGACGACGACTCCGGACGAGCACGCGAGCGCGCTCCGAGCGCTGGTGGCGCGGATCAAGAAGAGCGCGCCGGACAGCGCGTGCGTCGTGCTCGGCCCGCCGGACCGCGACGGCCGCACGCCAGGCGGCGTGCGCACGCTCGGCAAGCTCGCCGAGATCATCACCGCGCAGCGCCGGGCGGCGGACGACGCGGGGTGCGCGTTCTACGATCAGTTCACGGCGATGGGCGCGACGGACGCGATCGGGCGCTGGTCGAGCGAGTCGCCGCCGCGCGCAAGGCGGGATCTCGTTCATCTCACGCGTGCGGGGTATGCGTTCCTGGCGGAGGCGCTGGTGAGGGACGTGGTGGCGTCGTATGAGGCGTGGAAGGGCGAGAGCGCGGTGGCGCGACGGTGACTCTCCGCGTCTCCGACGGCCCAACCCGCGTACCGCAAGAGCGACGGTCGTACGGGGAGCTTGTATGGCGGCAGCGACTCTTCGGCGTACTCGAACGTCAGGTCGCGTAGACTCAGACGTGTGAGAGCGCTTGCACTATGGATCGGGTTTGGCCTGGCGGTCGCCGTCGTCCCGGCTTGTTCTGGCGGCAGCAGCAGCGGCGAGGCGTGCGGACAAGGCCGCACCGTCGGTGCATGTTCTCCCGGCGTCGATGCGGTTGGGATTGTCGCTGGGACTCCCGCCGACTTCGACCAGGCGATGGCCGAGATATGCCGAGGAACCGTGTGCGCCGAGGCGCGGGTTCGCGTCGGCGGAAGTGACGCGAGCTGCGACGCCCCCCTCTCATGTTCGATCAACCGCGAGGGCGACCGTGTTCGCGTGAAGATGTCGGTGTCTTTCAAGCTCTCAGAGGCTGTGGACGGCGAGACATATCGCTTCCGCATCACAGCCAAGAGCGGCGGCCTGCTCGTCGACTTCAACAAGCCAGTAACGTTCACGCGCCAGGAACGCCCGTGCGACGAGCCGTGCCGCAACGCTACAGTCGATCTGTGACTCACCCCCGCGTTCAGCGGCGCCACCGCGGTCGGCGGCTCCAGTGCCAGCGCAATTTACACATTTCACATAACGGGTGACTTGTCCGGCTGGGACGGTCCTTTCAACCGCCGACCCGCCTACGACTTCGTTCTCGCCCAAGGACTACGAGGTCAAAGCGCGCTACGGCACGGCCTGCCGCCTACTTGTTCATGTTGAACATGGGAATGGCGCCCCCGCCGGAATAGACCGGAAGCTTACCGTCCCAGGAATCCGCATATTTGTACTGGATGACTTGCGGAGTGAGCGTCGAGTTGAGGATCTTGTTCGCTTCCGCTTGCGACTTGGCCTGAACGAGTCGCGTCTCGGCTTCGGCCGTCGTCTTGATGACGAGGGCATCCGCCTCGCCCTTGGCCTTCTGGCGAGCAGCTTCGGCAGCGCCCGTAGCGGTGGTAACCGTCTGATCGGCTTCGGCCTTCACCTGCCGGACCTTGTTCTCGCTCTGGATCGCATTCTGCGTCGCGGCCATCGCGTTGTTGATGCTGTCGGCGACGTTCTGCGGAAGGCGGAGCGCGCCGTTGATCGTGAGCTGATCGATGATGATCCCGTCCTTTCCGAGGTTGGCCCCGCACTTGGTCGTGACCTCGGCGATCATCTTGCTCTTGCCCGCTCCGTAGATCTCCTGAATGGGCATCCTGGATGCGACTTCGCTAAACGACTCGCGCAAGACGTTGCGCATGTAGCCGTAGGCGAGCTCCCGCATGTCGTTCTGCCGGAACCGCGCATAGAGATGCGGTGCCTGCGGCGGGTCGATGTGAAAGCTGAAGCCGACATCGGCGTTGGCATTGACGCCTTCGATCGACGAGAACGTGATCGATTCATCGACTCCGTGGTCGGTCTTGTCCTTGTCCTTGTCGCTGTTTCCTTCATGCCGGCTGGCGCTGAGGACAATGTTCTGCACGGACACCGGAAACTCGACGACCTGCTCCGCGAGCGGATTGTAAAAGACCCAGCCGGTCTTCAGCTGCATGTCCTGAACTCCGCGGTCGGAGCCGGCGAGCTTGACCTTTACGCCGACGTGACCGACATCGATCCGTGTCGTCGTCGAGCAGCCGAAGATGCAGCAGACGATGAGCACTGCCAGCCCAGCAGCCGTGAACTTGATCAACTTCAGATAGCTATTCATCGTCTGTATCCCTCTATCTCTTCAGCAGACCGAGCTCATCCAAACGTGATGAGGTTCAATCCGACTCGAAGCCCATGGTCGCGCAGCGTGACGTGGCGCGTCGGAAACCGTGCTCGATCGGTTGTTCGTGATGTTGGAGAACGATGTCGACCTCCTTGGGTCCGAGCGCTTTCTTCTTCCGGAAGTACCACCGGGCGTATTCGACCTGGCGATCGAGAGGAGCGCGCGCGAGCTCGCGAATCGAACGAAGACTCGGAAGCGACCGAGCCTCGGTGCAAGGTTCGCAGAACCGGGTGAGCAACCGCTGGGCGTCGCCCTGGGCCACGATCGGCCTCAAGAGAGCTTCGGCGTCGGAGGGGCTGAGCGAGACTTGGCCTTCGCTGAGCGCGATCGTGATCCGTTCGGGATCAACCCTGTGATTCGCCCGACGCCTTGCCCGATGACGACGACGACATCCGTCGGCTGATAAGCGGTCCTCATCCCTGCCAACCTAGCTAGGCCGTTGGTCCCCTCGCCGTCAACGGTGCGCGGGAAACCCGAGACACGACCACTGTTAGAGCGTGAACGCGCGTTGACGAGAGCGTCATCGCGCCCGGCAAGATCAGTGTTGGATCGGCTGGAACATGGATTGCTTGGGGCTGCTCTGGAGTCGGTCGGGCGCGTTCAATCCGAGCCGGCGTCGGCGGTTCGCAGTAGTGGACACACTTGCCGCCGGCGTTCGTCGTCGCCAACGCGAAGTGCCCCACGGGCAACGTGAGCGCATCGACATCGGGCGAGAAAAGCTCGGTCACGTTTTGGCCTCTTCCGACGACGTCGTCGTATGGCCCTGCATGGCTCCCGCTGCACGGCGCCAACACGGCGTTCGAGTGCGAGCATTCCGCTAGAACTTCGCGCGATCACACGCGTCCAAGCCTGCGTGTGGAATCGCATTCGTGCTGACGGCATCCGCCTCCTATTCCTCGGGACGATGACGCTCGGCGCAGCGTTCATCATCGCGTCGAGCCTCGCGTATTTCGACTTCCACGAGCTCCCGCCGTTCGCGATCGAGAAGCTGCCGGTGCGTTTCTCGACGCTCTGGCTCGCGTCATTGCGAGTCCATGTCACGGCCGCGCTCGTCTCGCTCCCCCTGTGCATCGTGCTCATGACGCGGATGGTGCAGCGGCGCCGCGCGATGCATCGGTGGCTCGGCCGCGCTGCGGGCGTGATCATTCTCTTCGCGCTCGCTCCCTCCGGAGCCGTCCTCGCCTTCGATGCCAAGGGCGGCGCGTTCGTCACCGCGGGGTTCTTGCTCAGCGACGCGCTCGTGGCCTTCTTCATGGTGAAGGGCGTCGCGGCGGCTCGCCGCCGGGACCTCGTCACGCACCGCCGAGCGATGGGCCACGTCTTCGCGCAGATGAGCGTCGCGGTCACGTCACGAGCGATGCTCGTGGCCCTCGACGCCGCGGGCGTCTCGCCAGATCTCGCCTACGTCATCGCGCTCTGGCTTCCCGTCGTGGGAAGCGCCGCGGCGGCCGAGATGCTCCACGGCGTGTGGCACTCGAAGTTTCGTTTCCTCGGAGGAATGACTCATGGTCTCAGCAAGGTGGTTCGGTCTCTGCGTCCTCGCGCTCCTGCTCGTTCCGTCATCGGCGTCGGCCGATGATCCGCCCGCCGCGGTGGTGCAGCGGCGCGTCGAGAAGGGGCTGCTCGAGCCGCTCGCACAGAAGGAGAGGGAGCGGAGCCGCTTCTCGCGCGCGAGGATGCCGCCCCAGGAGCGTCGCGTGCGCGTGACGCAGACCGCCGTGACCCTCGACGCGAGCGGCCGCGCGTACATGGCGTTCGCGGTGGACGTTCGCCGTGGAACCGAGTGGCACGAGAACGACCTGGTCGGGTGCGGGTACACGCAGACCGGCGCGCTGTTCGTGAAGCGCGGCGACGAGTATCGCCCGGCGGAGATCTTGCTGGGCAAGGACGTCGACGTCGCTCCCAACGTGTGTACGCCGGCGAAAGCGCGGAGCTGAAACCTCACGCGATCCGCTTCGCCACCGCCGCCACGAGGTCCACGTGGGGCCTCACGCGCGCGGCCTCGTCCACCGTGCGGGAAGAGCTCTCCAGCACGAGCTCCGGGATTTCACGATCTTCGGAGTAGGCGATGGTGGCCTTCAGCCTGAACGCTACTGCCCACAGCTTCGTGATGGCGCGTCCCACCGCGAAGGACGGAGAGAGGCCTGGCGGATCGAGGCGCAGTCCGAAGTAGTCCTTCTTCGCGAGCATCGTCCCGCCACGATGCAGGTCGTCGCACAGGGCGCGCGCGAGCGCCGCGTCGACGAAGCGGTTCGCGAACATGAAGGTCCCGCGCTGGGGACCCTCGTGGAGCGAGATCACGAAATCGGGCCGCTCGCGCGCGAAGACGTCGCGGACGACACGCGCCTCGGGGGTGCGGAAGCGGAGGAAGTCGCGGTTGATATCGTGGCCGCCGGCGCTGAGCCGCGACCGCCTGGCCGCACCCACCGGGTTGACGGGAGTGATCACGACGAGCCGCACGCGTTCGGACCGGTGGGCTTCGAGGATCGCTGGGATCGCGAGCAGCCCGGCCTGCTCGTCGCCGTGAACGCCGGCGAGAACGAGCAGCGTCTTGTTCGCGCGCGCGCGCGAACGAACCGAGAGGACGGGATACGCGCGCTCGCGATCGGTGACTGTCGCTTCGGTGGCGATCTCGTAGCGCTCGGCGTCGAAGGCGCGGATGCGCGCGACGTAGCGATCGACATCGATGGGTGAGGTCACGGCCATCGAGCCGCGTGCGGTACGCGCGCGCGCGGCCAACGGTGATCGCCGACGCTCATCGACGCAGTGTACGCCGAGGCGGCCGCAGCACATCGGGACGGCGTCACCGAGCTCGACCGACCTGTAGCGAGCGAGGCCTGGTCCCGAAAGGAGATGGTTTTCATCGTTTTTCGGACCGCCTCGCACGGCGGAGCCTACGGCGTTGCCGCCCTTCTCAGGTGATGCCTTTCACTTCGCCGAGCCGGAAAATCTGCTGCGGAGAGCGATGGCGGTGTCACCCTGACCAGCTCCCACGAGACGAGGCCTCAGCGCTTTGTTGCCACACTCAAGGCTAGGCCGATGTTCTTGTTCAAGGGCGTGATCCGGAACGCGATTCTACAAGACCTGAACGACATCAACTCCGCAGTGGAGCGGGAACCGATCGCGACCTGACCGCATGAACGTCGAGATCACGGCAGCCACTACCGACGATCGGGAGCGCCTCGCAGCGCTGTTCGAGCTGTACGTCTACGACTTCAGCGAGACCCTCGGCCTCGACGTGGAAGAGGATGGGCGCTTCCGAGCACCACCGCTGGACGCGTACTGGACCGATCCGCGATGCCACGCCTTCCTGATCCGCGCGGATGGGAGGCTGGCCGGCTTCGCGCTCGTGCAGGAGCGCAGCCGCCTCACGGGAGACGAGGCGGTCCGCGATGTGGCCGAGTTCTTCGTCATGCGGCGATACCGGCGCCGAGGGGTCGGCGAGCTGGCCGCGGGGTGGTTGTTCGATCGGTTCCGTGGGCCGTGGGAGGTGCGGCAGAAGGCGGAGAACGTCGCAGCAACCGCGTTCTGGAGGCGCGCGATCGGGCGGTACACGAACGGGAGATTCGACGAGGTGGTGTGGGACGAAGCGCGCTGGCGTGGCCCCGTCCAGCGGTTCGACAGCACGTCGTAGAC
>JAQBQJ010000020.1 GCA_028287065.1 Labilithrix sp.
CGCCCGCGCGCCGCGCCCGGCTCCTCCCTCGGTCGGCGCCGGGCCCGCGTTCGATCCGGCGGAGCTCTGATCGATGGCGTCCTCGCGCTTCGTCTTCGCGTCCGCGTCGGCGCTCGCCTTCGCGCTCTCGGTCGCGGCTGCGCCTTCGATCGCGCGCGCGGACGAAGGGCCGGGAGCGCCGGCGAGCAATGACTCCGCGCAAGATCACTACACGGCCGGTCGCGAGAGCTATCGCAGCGCGCTCTATGGTCGCGCGCTCGAGGAGTTCGAGCGATCGCTCGCGCTCGCGCCGTCGCCGAACACGCGCCTCTACATCGCGCGGACGTTGCGCGAGCTCGGTCGATGGTCCGAGGCCGCGGAGCAGTACGGCGCGACGATCCGTGAAGCCGGTACGCGCGGCGGGAAGTACCTCGCGACACGCGATGCCGCAAACGTCGAGCTCGCAGACGTGAAGCTGCGCCTCGAGCGTGCGACGGCGGGGACGAAGGCGGAGGCCGGCGAGAAGAGCGACGCGGCGCACGGAGACGAGCCTGCGGCGGCGACGAGCGCGCCTGCGCCCGCAGCGCAGACGTCGCGTGCGGCCGAGAAAGACGCGCCGGCGGCGGTCTCGGGCGCGCATCGCACCGTGCCGGCCGCGGCATGGATCTCCGGCGGCGTGGCGATCGCCGGCGCCGCGTCGTTCGCGGTGCTCTATGGCCTCGCGAGCAGTCGCTTCGGGTATCTCGAAGACAACTGCGCGCGCGTGCGGACGAGCGCATGCGACGACGCGCGCACGACGGGCAAGGCGGAGGAGATCGGCGCGTATGCGTCGCTCGGCGTGGCGGCCGTTGCGGCGGCCATCACGGTGTACTCGCTGGTGTCGGCGCAACCTGCGGCGGCAAGGGCCGGAGCTTCGAGGAGAGAGCCGTGGCGGATCGCGTTCTGAGCCGCCGCTCGCGAGAGCTCCTCGGTGTGGCGTCGTGCGCGATCGCCGCGCTGGCGATCGCCGGCTGTCCGCACGACTGGTCGTCGTTCGAGACGGTGCCGACCGAGGAGCCTTCGCAGGGAGCGTCTCCGGCGACGCCGGATGCGGGTCCAGGCGGCGGGGCCGAGGGCTCGGCGCCGTCTTCGGGACCGGTCTTCGCGACGCTGCCCGAGAAGCCCACGCTGATCGAAGCCGACGACGAAGGCATCGTGATGGCGACCACCGAGGGCAGCGTGATCGCGTGCGATCATCAGAGCTGCGCGTCGTCGCGCAACATCGCGTCGGGACAGCACGACGTGCGCGGTCTCGCGCTCGGCGGCGGGTTCGTGGCGTGGGCGGCGCGCGGCGACAATGCGGTCCGTCGCACGTCGCGATCGACGCCCGGGCCGGCGGAGCAGGCGAACGACGACGACGGACTCGTGGCGGTGGCGGTGACGGCGACGCGCGTGTACTTCGCGGTGGACGCGATCGACGTGCTCATCGGGACGCCGGGCATCCGCTCGTGCAGGCCCGGCGTCGATTGCACGAACATCACGTATGCCGGGTTCTCGGACGACCGCATCACGGAGCTGCGGTTCGAGGGCACCGACGCGTTCTGGCTCGGGGAAGGCACGGTCGTGGGGTGTGCGATCGCGTCGTGCGACGACGACGTGGCGAAGCGTGTCGTGCTCGCGAGCGAAGCGGTCCTCCCGAACGCGCTCGCGGTGGACGCCGACTCCGTCTACTACGCGTCCGCGGCGGACGGAGGCTCCGTGCGCGCGCTGTCGCGTCTGGCGGTCGCAGGAGGCGCGGCGGCGCCTCGGACGCTCGCGAAGAACGTCGGCGTCGTCACGCGCTTCGCCGTGACGCGGGACTCGCTGTGGTTCACGCGGAGCGCTGCCGGAACGGTGTCGCGTGTGGCGCGATCGGGCGGAGCCGTGGTCGACGTCGCGACGGAGCTCCGCGCGCCGGGCGGGATCGCACGGGGCGGCGGATACGTGTATGTTGCATGTGCCGGAGACGGGCGCGTCCTCCGCTGGAAGGAGGACTGACATGGGTGCGGAGCCGAAGGGTTTCGATGCCGAGACGCTCCCTCATGCGTCGCGCATCCCGAAGACGGCGAAGGTGCTGCTGCCGCGCGTCCACGTGTCGTGGACGGACGCGCAGGGTGCGCATGACCTGCGCGTCGACAAGAGCGCGATCATCGGCTCGTCGCCTTCGGTGCCGCTTCGGATCGAGGACCCGCTGGTGTCGCGGCTCCATGCCGAGCTCACGATTCAGCCGACGGGTGTGTGGCTGCGCGATCTCGCCAGCAAGAACGGCACGTTCATCGAAGGCGTTCGCGTCATCGAGGCGCTCGTCCCGCCGGGCGGCCGCGTCCGCGTCGGCGCCACGATCTTGCAGCTCGTCGAGAGCTGGGACGCCTCCCCTCCCGAGCTCTGGCCCACCGAGCAGTTCGGCCCCCTCGTCGGCCGCAGCCAACCCATGCGCGAGCTCTTCGCGCGCCTCTCCCGCGTCGCCTCGACGACAACCCCGGTATTGCTTCTAGGCGAGACCGGCACTGGAAAAGAGCTGGTGGCACGCACGATTCACGCCCGGTCGCCGTCCTCGGCGGGCGCCTTCGTCCCGCTCGACTGCGCCGCCCTCTCCCTCTCGCTCGAAGGCGCCTCCGACCCCCGCCACCACCCCTCCCTCCAGTCCGGGGTCATTTCCGCGCTCGAGGGAGCGCGGGGCGGCACGATTTTTCTCGACGAGATCGGCGACCTGCCGCTCGCGGTGCAACCGAGCCTCCTCAGGATCCTCGAGCAGCCCGGTAACGTCCGCTTCGTCGCGGCGACCCAGCGTGATCTGCCGCGTCTCGTGAGCGAGGGAGCGTTCCGCGAAGATCTCTACTTCCGCATCGCGGTCCTGCCGATCACGGTTCCGCCGCTGCGCGATCGGCTCGAGGATCTCCCGCTCCTCGCGCTGGCCTTCCTGCCGCCGGAGGAACACGCGGCCGTCACGCCCGCTCTCCTCGAGAGCCTGCGCGCCCGTCCATGGCGCGGCAACATTCGTGAGCTGCGGAACTTCGTCGAGCGCGCCCTCGCGTTCGGGACCGACGAGGCGCTCGACTTGCTTCCTCCATCGGAGGGGCCGAGCGCGTCGCGCACGGCGTTACCGCGCGTGACGTACGACGAGCCGTTCAAGGTCGTGCGCGATCGATGGGTCGTGCACCTCGAGCGCGAGTACATGCGCGGCGTTCTGGCGCGAACGGGCGGCAACGTCTCTGCCGCAGCCGAGGCCGCTGGCCTCGATCGCGCATACGTCTATCGGTTGATCCGCAAGCACGGGCTCTGAGCACCATCGCATCAGGCGATCGCGTCGGCGTCGACGACGTGCGCGCCGCGCATTTTCTGCTTTGCGCTCGCGATCATCGTGCGTGCGACGGCGCTCGCCTGCGTCGCCCTGTACTTGCCGAGCACCGGACCGAGCGCCCGGGCGAACGCGAGACCGACGCGCTCCAGTGGACGGCTCTCGCTCCGTTCGCCGTCGAGGATCGAAGGCCGGAGCGCGTAGACGCTGTCGTATCCGAGCGCGGCGAGGGCACGCTCGGTCTCGCCCTTTACCGCGGCGTAAA
>JAQBQJ010000029.1 GCA_028287065.1 Labilithrix sp.
CAAACGATGCGAGGCCTTGCACGAGCGGAACATCCGAGCGCTGCCTTCCGGCTCGCGCTCGCGCTCCGTCCGAGCGCAGACGACGCGCTCGTCGGGCGCACGCTCGGAGGACGCCTCCTCATCACGAACCGGATCGGGAGCGGGGCATTCGGGGTCGTGTACTCCGCGTGTCATCTGCACCTCGCGAAGGTCGTGGCCGTGAAGGTGCTTCACGCGAACCTCCGCGACCACGAGAGCGTTCGGTCGCGGTTCCACGCCGAGGCTCGGACGGCGAGCCGCCTCGATCACGAGAACCTCGTGCGCGTGCTCGATTTCGGGGAAGAGCGCGACGGCTCGCTCTGGCTCGCGATGGAGCACCTCGACGGCATCGATCTCGCGTCCGTCATGAAGCGCTCACGGCGACTCGAAGTCGACCACGCCGCGCAGCTCATGATGCAGGTCGCATCCGGGCTCGCCCACGCTCACGACCACGGCATCGTGCACGGCGACGTCAAGCCCTCGAACGTGCTCCTGGTAGTGCGCCGCGACGACGACGGCGAGCTGCGCGAGCGCGTGAAGCTGTTCGACTTCGGAGTGCTCGGCGAAGCACCCGAGGCGGGCGACGCCCGCGTGCTCGGTACGCCCGCGTACATGTCTCCCGAGCAGTGTTCGAACGAGCCTATCGATCGGCGCAGCGACGTGTATGCGTGCGGCATCCTCTTCTACGAGCTGGTCACGGGGCGGGTGCCGTTTCGCTCCGACGACGTGCAGTGCCTCTTGCGGAAGCACCTCCTCGCGCCGCCGGTCCCGCCGTCGAAGGTGCGCTCCGATCTCGGAGCGCTGGCGGACCGTGTCGATGCGATCGCGACGAGGGCGCTCGCGAAGCAGCGCGAACGCCGATACGCGAGCATGCGGGAGATGCGCGACGCGTTTCGCGATCTCGCCGACTCTCCGCCGTCCTCCCACGTCCGCGAGAGCGCGGACGACGGGGACGTGGAGCGCACCGAGCTGGCTGCGCTGCTGGAGCGCGGCGACATCCACGAGGTGAGCTCGCGTGTGGCCCGGCTCGCGCTGCGAGAACGGGAGGTGCAGGCGGCGCGCGCGCTCGCGCTCTTGAACGACAGCTCGCGGCTCGCTGCCATCGCCGAGACGCTCCTGTCGCGCGATCTCTTGCCGAGTCGCGCGGTGACGTGGCTGCTCGCGTATCGAGGAGCGGCCTTCGCCGGCGCACTCTGGGCTGCGCGCGTTCGTGGACCCACCGAAGCGAAGCGTCGCTTGCGCTTCGTGGCGTGGATGAAGCTGATCGGCCACCCGGGACACGACGTCTTGCGCGCTGCGCTCGGTGACCTCGCGGGGCTCCCGCGATCTCCGAACGCGATCGCCTGCACCGAAGACGTTCTGCTCAGCCTGCCCGCGATGCTCGACGACGACCTTCGAGCCGCGGTGGTCCCGTTCGTCACGTCGACGGCGGCGAGCGTTCGGCGGCTCGCCACGACGCGCGTGCCGCGGCGCAGCCGGTAGCTCGAGCGGATCCGCGCGCGGCGCCGCCCGATGGATCGCTGATTGCGTCCTTCGACTGCAATGGGAATCCTCGAACGCATTCTCGGGAGGAGCGGACGTGAGCCGAAGCGCGTGGCGCGGCCTCCCTCGCGCATGGATCAATCGCCGGAGGAGCAGGCGGTCGAGCGCTATCGCTACATGCTGCGGACCGCCCCCCCCGAGACGATCGAAGCGGCCCACGCCGAGGCGTTCGCACGGCTCACGCCGGAGCAGCGACGTCTCGCGCTCGCCACGCTCGCCCGGTCGGCACCGCCGAACGAGCGCGCCGCGGCTCAGGCCGTCTCTCCCGACGATCCAAGAGCGATGGGGCGCCTCGCGACACGCGCGGAGTTGCGACAACCCGGCTTCATGGAGCGAAGCTTCGGCGGTATGGGCGGGATGGGGGTCGGCTCGCTCTTGCCGAGCTTCGCGGCCGGCTTCCTCGGCAGCATGGTGGCGCAGAGCTTCTTCTCGTCGATGGCCGGGGCGGGCCACTTCGCCGGCGATCCGGAGGCCCACGCGTCGAGCGACGCGGACAGCAGCGAGCACGCCGGCGAGAGCACCGAGGCCGACGATACGGACCCGGGCGGCGCCGATGACTTCGGCGGCGGCGATGATTTCGGCGGCGGCGACTTCTGACACCCCGACGCGTCACTTCACCGGCGGAGGCGTCGCGTCGTTCACCGGCCGGCTGCCCATGCCGCCCGCATAGCGGTAGCTCGCGTCGCCTTGGCTCGCGTAGTCGGTCGCTACGCTGCGATACGCGCCGTCAGCAACAGCTCCCTCGAGAACGCGCGCTTCAGCCGCTCGTACGCGCCGCCACACCCGGCCGCCTCGCGCGCTTCGCCGATGCGCTTGATCTCCGAAAAGGCCGCCACGTCGGTGGCGCTGTTTCGCAAGTAGTCGCGAAGCGCGAGGCTCTCGCGGTGGAGTCGCCTGCCGCGATCGACGACGTGGAGATGGAAGCGTGGGGTGGGGAAGCCCTTCCCGAACAGCCGCGCCGAGTGCGCGGCGCGCGGGCTCTTCTCGAACACGTAGCCGATCGGAGCGAGCGCACGGCGGAGCGCGTCGATGTCGGCGTCCGGCGCGATGGGCGCGAGGATGTCGAGGACGGGTCGCGCGACGAGCCCCGGCACCGCGGTCGCGCCGATGTGATGCAGCTCGGGCAGCCACTGCCGCGCGACGATCGAGATCTCCTCGGCCGCGCTCGCGTAATCGCTCGCCCAGCTCGGGTCGTGCGCCGTCAGCGCTGCGGCCGTCTCCGGCCATTCGCACGGCGGCGCTGGAGGGCGCCCCTGCTCGTCCCAGGTGAGCGCGTGGCCGACGAGGTCGACGACGAACGCCGCCTTCTTCGTGAAGTACTCGACCTGCACCCCTTTCGATGCGCTCGATGCGTCGTTCTTCACCGCGGCGTACTCCGCCGCGCGTCTCGGATCCGAGCGCAGGTAATCGCGCAACGTCAGCCACTGCCGGATCTTCTGACTGCCACGCACGGTCACGTGGAGGTGCTGCAGGCGAAGCGGGTGTCCCATCCCCAACATCAGATGATTCGGGTCGCGCATGTCGTTCTCGTGCACGAAGCCCATGGCGTCGAGCGCCGCGCGCGCTTCGGGCGGCAGCGGCAGACTGTCCACCGGGGCGAGGATGTCGATGATGGTCGTGCCCGGCATGCCGGGAATCGAAGAGCTCCCGATGTGATGGAACTCCGTGAGCCACGAACCGGCTCGGTCTCTTATCGCTGCGATCGCCCGAAGATACGCCGCCGCGCGCTGCGTCTGCGGTGGCTGGAAGTTCATGTCGAACGGCGGCCATTTGGCGCCACGTGCCGGGGTCATGCTCACGACGCGTGTACTGCTCATCCTCGAATAAATTACCGAAGGCAGCCAATCCAACAATGCGATCGCTTTACCGCGTCAGGCTGTCGCAAATGAAGGCGGGGTAATTGCCGCAGGCGCATGACCGGCGATGGATATCGCATCTGCTAGTGTGATGAGTCGTTGGCTCCAACACGGGTCGGGCTGCTCTCTCGCAATCGTACGTACGCGGCGTGGTTCGGCGCGTCGCTCGTGTCGATGGCCGGAACGTGGACGCAGATCTTCGCGCTCCAGTGGACCGTGCTCACGCTCACCGACTCGGGCATCTCGCTCGGCATGCTGAGTCTCGCGCTCGGGTTGCCGTGCATCCTGCTCACGACCGTCGGCGGGCTCGCAGCGGATCGTTACGACCGCGCGCGCATCATGGTGCTGACGCAGACCGCGTACAGCGTGCTCTCCCTCGTCATCGCAATGGCCATCGCGTCGGGCAGCCTGAAGCTCTGGCATCTGCTCGCGTGTTCGGGCCTGTCGAGTGTCGTGACCGCGTTCGACATCCCGGCGCAGCAATCGCTGCTGGCTGGCCTCGTCGACAGGTCCGATCTACCCGCGGCCGTCGCGCTGGATCAGTTCTCTTTCAGCGTCACGCGCGTGATCGGGCCGGTGATTGGCAGCCTCCTCGTCGGCAGCGTCGGGCCGAGCGCGCCGTTCGTCTTCAATGCCGCGAGCGGCGGCGTGCTGGTCGCGACGCTGCTGCTCTTGCCACGATCGACGGGGCCAGGTTTGGCGGGACCTCGGCCCGCGGGAGCGTTCGCCGGATGGCGCCACATCCAGGCCTCGCCGGCGCTGCGCCGAGCCTTCTCGATCACCGTATGCGCGGGGCTCCTCGTGTTGCCCCTTCAGACCGTGCTCGCATCCGGATACGTGCGGGCGCATCTGCACGGCGGTCCGACCTTCTTCGCGGCGTTCATGGCGGCGTCAGGCTGCGCGGCGAGCGTGGCGGCTCTCTCGTTGATGCTGATCCCGAAGGCGCGCCGTGCGTTCGCGACGGCGATCGGCGTCGGCGTCGGCGGCGCGGCGCTGTCGCTGCTCGGCGCGGTGCGCTGGCCGTACGCCGCGCTCGCGATCTTCGTCGTCGTTGCCGCATCGACGACGATCGTGCTCGGCCTCACGCGCATCGTCATCCAGGAGGCATGCGCCCCGGAGGTGCGGGGACGCGTCCTCGCGGCCGGACGCATCATCGAACGCGGCGGAGTGCCGATCGCTGCGCTCGGCTACGGATTCTGCGTCGAGAAGCGCAGCTACGCCGCCGTCTACTTCGCGGTGGGCCTCGTTTATGCGGCAAACGGACTCTGGATAGGAACGGGGGAGTCAGGAAGAGGCAACGATGGATGACGGTGCGAAGCCGAGCGCGACGTCGGCGATCATTGGCGTGGATCCTGGGGCCGAGTGGCCGAAGCTCGATCTCGTCATCGCCGAATACGATGCACGTTGGCCGACGAAATTCGACGCCGAGGCGCGTCTGATCCGGGCCGCCGCGCTGGACCTCCTTTCCGAGGTCCACCATTTCGGGAGCACGGCGGTCCCGGATCTGCCCGCAAAGCCGATCATCGACATGATCGGCGTGTGCGTGCGCATGCCGAGCGACGACGACGTCGCGCGACTGCGGGACGTCGGTTACGTCTACCGGCGGCGCACGGCGAAGGAGAGCCTCGTGTTTCTCGCCAAAGGCGCGAAGCACGAGTTCCATCTCCAGCTACTCCAAGACGGTGATCCGGACATCGCGCGGTGCCTTGGATTACGCGACTTCCTTCGCGCTCACCCGGCCGAGGCCGCGCTGTACGGCGAGCTGAAGAAGAGGCTGGTCGGCAAGCACGGAAATAACGTCAAGGAGTACGCGCGCGAGAAATGCGACGAGCTCGAGCCGTTCCACGAACGCGCTCGCCGCTGGCGGCCGTGGTAGGTCTGCCGACCACGCTTCACTCCTCATCCACGATTCGGTGACGGATGGATCGCCCACTGGCCATGAGCGCGCATGATGCCGAATCTGCGCCGCTCCGGCCTGCTCGTCGCCTCGCTCCTTCTCGCCGCATGTGCGAGCCCGCCGGTCACGTCGAATTTCGGCCCCGACCCCGAGCAAGAACCCAGTGCGTGGCCGCCGCCGGGCCCGAGGGAAATCCCCGCGCCTCCGCCCACCATCGATCGCGATCGAGAGCTCCTCGTCACCGATCGCGCCGTGCTCTCGGGGCTGCGCTCCGATAGCGCATACGCGCAAGCGCCATGGAGCTTCCGTCATGTGATGGAGTCGCTCGCCGCAGCGAGCTCGGTGGACGCACCGACCTTCGTGAACGAGTGGCTCGCGACGTGGCAACAGGCGTCGACCGCGGCGACCGAAGGTAGCCTCCCGCTCGGCGCGCGGCCCGATGTCCAGAAGGACCTCGTCTGCCCGTGGCTCCGTCTCACCCCGGAGAACGCGTGCGACGAGACGTGCGCGCGCTGCGGCGGCTCGAAGCTCGATCTCTCGCGCGCGCCCTTCCGGCTGCTCGCGATCGTGAACCGGCTCGATCTCGCCGAGAGGACGAACGGGTGCAAGCCGGAGGCATCGGAAGGACGCCTCGTGTTCGTGGCGATGCGACCGGGTACGAGCACGCCGCTCTCGTTCAACGCGATCTTCGAGTACCTCGTGAACGGGACGGCCGCCGCGGGGGCCGGCGCCTGGCATGCGCTCGCTTCGCTGCGCGGCGAGGAGTACGCGATTGCGCTCGAAGGTCTGACGCGATCGTTCACGGACGCCGCGCCACTCGGACAGCTGCGCACGAGCGAGAACCTCGCCGGCACGTCATGGGAGCTCCGCCAGTTCGCGCACGTTCGCGGAAAGCTCGTGCCGACCGCGCTGACGAACACCGTGCAGGACTCGCTCGACGGAACGCCGGTCCTCGCGACCCACGTGAACGCTCACTCGGCGGAGATCTTCGGCGGCGACAACGCGGTGCCCTCGAGCATGCGCACCGCGTTCTCGACCATGCCGAAGGCCGACTTCAAGTGGAGCAGCACGGACGCGAATCCGGGCACGCTTCGCCTGTTCGGGCTGAGCACGTGCAACGGGTGTCACGCGGGCGAGCGTGGCGACACGAGCGTGCTGCCGTTCGCTCATGTGGGCGTCGACGCGAGCGGAGCGACGATCGTCTCGCGCTTCCTCTCCGATCCGTCCGCGCCGGAGAGCGACGAGCTCGCGTTCCGCGGACGCTCGCTCGCACGTCGCCTCGTCGGCGGGTGTGGATCACCGGACGCTTCGTACGGAGGTCGTCACGGAGCCGGCGGCGGCGGCGGCCTCGAAGTCACCCCCGATCGCGTCATGTCCGTGGGGCGCGTCCACTAGCCGTCGGTCGAAAAGGTCGAGAGCTGGGCGCGAGCACCCTGCCACGCGCACATTCGCTCGACCGACCCGCGATCGTGTGGCATGTGTCCGAGTCCGATGTCGGCCTACGGACACACGCCCCCCGTGATGATCGACCTCTCCGCCGAGCCCTGCGCGCGGAGCGTGCGTGGTCTCTCGTCCATGTCGCGGAGCGAGCTCGAGGCTTTCCTCGAGTCGACGGCACGTGCGTCGGCATCCGTGGTGCCCGCGCGCGCGCGCCGTCCGAAGCCCGCGAAGGTCCGCCGTACGTGGCGCCCTAGCTGGCGCTGATCTGCGCCGGCGTTCTCTTCAATCCCTCTTCCACGACGATCGCCTGCACCCGGCAAGGACGCCGCTGCGCGCAAGACGTGCAGCCAGGGGCGCGCGTCGGGATGGCGCGGGCATGCGAGGCGTACGCGCAGGCACGAACCGATCGCCTTTCCAACTCCAGGGTGCGTGGCTACCCATCTCTCATGCGAGCTCTTCCTGTCATCGTCATCGGGCTGTTGGCCGCGGCATGCGGGTCGTCCACGCGGACGATGATCGTCAAGACCACCGGCGCGGAGATCGCGAGCGTCTCCGCCCATCGGACGTACATGCACGCGACGTCCGAGAGCTCGCCGGACGGATATCAGCCCGTCGTGGTCGAGAGGACACGTCGCCTCATCGATGCGCAGCTCCAAGCGAAGGGCTACGTGCTCACCGAAAACGGCGAGCTCGTGGTCCGCATCTCGACGGGAGGTCGCTCGCTGGAGAGTCCCCAAAACCAGTCGTCCTACGCTGGCCCTCAGTCGACGCTCGCCGGCGATTCTTCCACGGTGGCCGGCGGTTCATCGTCACCCGCTGCGCGCCCGTCGGACCTCGCGATCGAGGGCGCGCTCGTCATCGACATCCTCGAGCGCGGGTCGAAAAAACAGCTCGTTCATGGGCTCGCGAGCGATCTGCTTCGCGCCGGAAACGTGAGCGACGAACAGCTCGCGGAGGCCGTGACACAGATCCTCGCGCCCGTTCCCACCTCGGCGCGCTGAGGGGCTCTACACGTGGTCGGCGACCGGAACGCGACCGCCGTTCATCCTGGGTCGGTCATCCTCACGTCGCCGCCGCCCACAGGCTCCGGAGATCGCCTGGCAGCTGCTCCGCGACGTCGTCGATCTCCTTCACGGGAAGTACGCTCTTCACGGCCGCGAGCACCGCGATGACGACCGGCGCGGCTTCTTCACGTGCGATGCGGAGTCGATACGCGACCGCTCCCATGAGCGTCTCGCGATCGAACACGCTCGCCTGCTCGTCGCGCCCGAGCACGCCGCCTTCCGCGAGCCGGCGCAGGTCGTCGGGCAGCCCCAGAAGGAGATCGAAGGCCTCTCCGCCGCTCAGGCGTTGCGAGAAGATCTCCACCACCGCCCTGATCGCCGCGTCTGCCGTCACGTTGTCCGGCAGCTGCACGCGTCGCTGGATGTCCTCCTCTACGGCCTCGCGCGCCGCGTCGCCGTAGCTTGCGGGCGGGACGGACGGAGGCGCGATGGGGCTCGACGCGAGCCAGAGCGCGTTCAGATCGCGCGGGAGCTGCAGCGCTACGCGTCGGGCGATCTCCGCCGGGAGCTCGGCGCAGACGGCGGCGAGCACCGCCGCCGTGATGGCCTCGGCACGGCCCGGCGTCACACCGAGCAGATCGGCCACATGCGCGACGAGCTCGGCGCGATCGAGCTTCGCGGCGGCCTCGTAGCCGAGCGTGGCGATGGCGACGCCGAAGCGCGTGCGCACGTAGGGCGGCAGCGCGTCGAGCAGCTCGTGCGCTTGGCCGGGCGTGAGCCGCGAAGCCAGCAGCGACATGACGGCCGAGGTGGCGTCGTCGACGCTCAGCCCGGGCGGAAGGGCTGCATCGCGTTCGAGTGCGAGCGCGATGCGTTCACGCCCGTCGTCGGGTTGCTCGGTGCGAGGAGGAGGTTCTGCGGAGTCGGCAGGGCGGGGCATGCCCTCTCACGGATGCAGCACGCGTGCGCGTCCTCGAGGTCCGCCATGGCCCGAGCACGGCAGCGCTAGGGCTTGCCGCTCATGCTCTCTCCCTTTCGAGAGAAGCCATATCGATCGAAAATCGGTATTTGACATTCGATTTCAGCAATCGCCCGTATGCTTCGTTCACCTTCTGAATGGGAATCACTTCGACGTCGGCAGTGATGTCGTGCTTGCCGCAGAAGTCGAGCATCTCCTGGGTCTCCGCGATACCGCCGATATTCGAGCCCGAGATGCTGCGGCGCCGCGCGATGAGAGCGAATGCGGCGACGCCGAGCGGCTTCGGCGGCACACCCACGATGGTGAGGGTACCGTCGCGGCGGAGAAGGTTCAGATACGCGTTGATGTCGTGATCGGCAGAGACGGTGTCGAGAATGAAATCGAAGCTGCCGGTATGCTTGTTCATCTCGTCGGCATTGCGCGAAAGGACGACCTCGTGAGCGCCGAGCCGAAGCGCGTCGTCGCGCTTGCCGGGCGACGTCGTGAAGACCACGACCTCCGCTCCGAACGCGCGCGCGAACTTCACGCCCATGTGGCCGAGCCCTCCGAGACCGACCACGCCGACCTTCTTGCCCTTGGTGATCCCCGAATGGCGCATGGGCGAGTACGTCGTGATGCCGGCGCACATGAGCGGCGCGACGCCGGCGAGCTCGAGGTTCGACGGCACGCGAAGGACGAAGTGCTCGTCGACGACGATGCGCTCCGAGTAGCCGCCGTAGGTGACGCCGCCGAGGTGCTTGTCCGGCGAATTGAACGTGAGCGTCAGGTTCGGACAGAACTGCTCGAGACCCTCCTGGCAGCTCTCGCAGGTGCGGTCCGAGTCGACCATGCAACCGACCCCGGCGAGGTCGCCGGGCACGAGCTTCGTGACCGCCGCGCCGACCTTGGTCACGCGTCCGACGATCTCGTGGCCGGGCACGATCGGATAGACGGTGGGCATGACGCTGCTCCACTCGTTCCGGACCTGGTGGACGTCGGAGTGACAGATCCCGCAGAACAGGATCTCGATCTGGACGTCGCGTTCGGCCAACTCGCGTCGCGGGATCGTCGCGGACGCGAGCGGCGCCGTGGGACTGGCAGCGGCGTAGGCTCTGGCGGTGTACATGGGTCGGTGTTCCTCCGGTGACGAGGAACGTAGGCCTTCGATCGAGCGAGCGAAACTCGGGAAACCTTCACGATCGATCGCAGCGGCACGAGGTCGCTCGTCGTCGCGCGCGACGCCGGCACATCGTTCGAGTACGCACGACATCGAGATGACGGACTCGAGCACGAATTCCAAGGCCGCCCTCGATGCGCTTCATGCGCGCCTCCTCGAGCTCCACAAGGTGCTCCTCGACATCGTGCGCGCCGAGTACGAGCGAGAGCATGGCCCCGTGTCCGGGCCCGGTGCGCTGCTGCAGCTCGTCACGCGCGACGAGGCGTTCGCGTGGCTTCATCCCCTGTCGATGCTGCTCGTCGAGCTCGACGACGACGAAGCGGTCGCGCGTGCCGGCGGTCCGCGCGCGCTCACCGAGGCGGTGTTCCGTCCGGGAACTGTCTTCAACGACCGATTGATCACCGTCGCGCCGTCACCGGCGTTCACGACGGCGCACGACGCGGCGATGCGCGCGCTGAAGGCGCTCGTCTAGTCGCGTTCCGCTGCCCTACCAAGAGGTAACGCCATGAGACCCGGACAGCCGTACTTTCCTCCTCCGCCCCCTCCTCGCGCGCCGAAGCGTGGGCTCTCGCCGCTCGTCATCGTGCTCATCGTCGCCGGCGGCGTGCTCGTGCTCGGCGTGGGTTCGTGCCTGCTCCTCGGCGGTTTCGCCGTGCTCGGCGCGAGCGCGGATCGCGATGAGGCAACGACGACGGCCGAGACGGGGGCCTCCGCGGCGACCGCGAGCGCGGCCACCGCGACGGCGACGGCGACCACGTCCACGTCCACGAACACGACGACCAGCGCGTCCGGTACCAGGACCACGACCAGGACCACGTCCGCGTCCTCGTCGTCGTCGTCCTCGTCGACGACCACGACCACGGGCGCGGGCGCATCGTGGTCGTGCACCGCCAGCGGCTCGGTGCGCGTGTGCGGTTTCGCGAACGTCTGCAACGACCAGATCGTCTTCGGCAACGGCTTCGGCGAGGACCGCTTCCTCGCCAGCTCGCAGGCGAAGAACGCCTGCGAGGGCATGGCGCGCGCGAAGGGCGGGTCGACGGTGTGCATCGTGCAGTGCACGTTCCGCTGACCGGCTCAGTCGCAGCTCGCGCGCAGGGCGCGTCGTGTGGCATCAGCTCCATACGCGCGATCGCGCGCGCGGATGGGAGCTCTACGGCGAGCGCTTCGGATGGACGAAGACCGCGATCGACGACGCGCCGTCCGTCGAGGACGGTCACCTGTCGTTCGCGTATGCGGGATCGCGCGAGGCTGTGGGGAGCATGGCGAGCACAGCGCGCCTGCCCGGCGTACACACGCACTGGCTCTACTACTTCCGGGTGCCGGATCTCGACGACGCTGCTCTTGCGGTAAAAGCCAATGGCGGCGTGGTCGCGGCCGTCGCGACGCTCCCGAACGGCCACCGCATCGCGCCATGTGACGACCCGCAGGGCGCCGCGTTCGGGCTGATGCAGCTCGCGTAGCTCTTCGCCGCCGGCGACGGTCGGTGATCGCAGGCAAAGCGGCGCATGCCGTCGAGGCTGGGCGAACACGCCCGTCTCGTGCGACGCTTGGCTCATGCGAAAGATCCTCGGAGCTCGCGTCGCGTTCTTCATGGCCTCCGTCGCCGCGCTCGGCGTCTGGGTAGCGTGTGGCGGATCCGACGACCAAGAAGTCTTGGACAGCGACGCCGGCGCCGAGACGAGCACCGTCGATCGCGCGCCGCCCGTCGATGCGGCGCCCCCGGACGCGAACAAGGACACCGGCGTCCAGGAGACCGGCCCGATCTACGACGCCGGCGTGCCCAACCTCATCGACGGCGGCAACGAGTTCGAAGGCGGTATCCCCTGCGTCGTGGGCGGCGACCCCGAGCTCGAGCCGAACGACGACAGGCTCCTCGCGAACGAGCTGAAGCCGACGCGCTGCGGCGCGGTCCTCGTCAGCGACGGCGGCCTCGACGGCGGCGAGAGCGATTTCCTCACGTTCACGCTCGCAGACGCCTCGACGAACTTCTTCATCCAGTACGCCGGCGACGTCAGGGTCAAGGTCGAGACGGACGGCCAGGCGCCGGTCGACATCACGGAGCCCGATGCCTCGCTCGTCACGAAGAAGAACCAGCCGTACTTCGTCGAAGTCCGCTCGAAGACCGGCAAGAGCCAGGTGTGGCGCGTGACGCTGTTCCAGTCGCCGCCCTGATCGCGCGGGGTCGCGCGTCCGACGTCCGCTATCAGCGGAAATCGCTTTCGCTGGCGAAAGTGACCGTGCTCACCGCGCCCGTATCGTGACCGTCGCCGGGCTTCCCTCCGGCACGCTGCGCAGGCGCACGAGGCCCGGGATCTCCTCGACCGCGCATCCGCCGCACTCCACGACCACGCCCGCGGGATACACGCGCGCCGGAACCACGATCTCCGTCGGCGCGTCCACGGACGCGTCCGTCTCCCACATGATCGTGGCCGTACGCGTATTCGCGTCGAAGCCATACGACACGAGCCGGCCGGCGACGCGCTCCGGATACGGGCGGGTGAGGGCATCGACGAGCTCCTTCTTCTCCGTGCCGTCCTTGTTCAGGATCGCGTAGCCGCTGTCCTTGTCGTACGCCCAGTACGTCGAGCTCGCGGCGGCGGCGCCGGCGGCGTCGAACATCGCGCTCATGTACGCGGCGATCCCCGGCAGGTCTGCGCTGCCTCCGTATTCACCGAGGAACAGCGCGGCGCCCATCGCGTCGCCTTCGCTTCGCATGTCGGCGACCTTCTGGATCATCGCATCGCGATGCGACGGATCGAAGCCGGACCCCGACTCGGCGGCATTGTCGTAGGCATGCGGCGCGTACACGACGCCGTCGACGGGGAGCTTCGGGAAGCTCGAGCCGAAGCCGAGGTTGCGGCTCGAGCTCGGCTCCGCGAAGAGCAGCCAGCTCGGAGCGGCGGCGCGGACCGCGCGCGTGACCTCCATGTAGAACGGCGCGAGACGATCCGCCTCGAACGAGAGGATCGGGTACGTGCCCCAGAACGGCTCGTTCAGCGGATCGAAACCGATGACGTTGTCGTGGCGCGCGAGCTTCAGCGCGACGCGTCGCCATGCTTCGACGAGGTGACCGCGGAGGTCGCCGTCGGTCCATAGACCGTCGAAACATGCGCCCAAGTTCTCGTCGAGATAGCCGAAGAACCAGGGCGTTCGAGGCGCGAACGCCGCGTAACGCGCGTCGTCGCAGGTCCATCGTGGTGCGCCGTCGCCGTTGAATCCTTCGCCGAAGAGATCCTGATGCATGTCGAGCACGACCAACAAGCCCGCGTCGTGCGCCCACCCGATCCGCTCGTCGAGCGCTGCGAGATAAGCCTCGTCGTATTCGCCGCGTGTGGGCTCGACCGCCGCCCACGTGACGAGGAAACGCACGGCGTTCATCCCCCAGTCGGTGCGGATGCGCGCGTAATCGGCAGGCTGGAAGTCCGACAGGTACGGCTTCTGCTTGTGAGCGCCTGCGAGATTCACGCCGCGCATGATGATCGTACGACCGCTCGGATCGTGGATGGCGCCGTCCTCGACGTAGAACGTGGAAGGGCGCGGCGGTCGAGGCGGCGCGGCGTCATCACCGCTCCGGCTGCACGCGGCGATGAGGCCGGCGGCCCCGAGGGCGACGAGGACGCGACGCACGGGCACGCTCATGCGATCACCCGGCCTCGAGGTAGGCGAGGGTCGCGCGCGTGAGCTCGTCGCGGATTCGTGCGATCTCGAACGGAGAGCGCTCGCACCAGACGAGCGTGTGCACGACGCCCATCACCTCGTTCGTGACGATCCACGCCGCGGCGTCGATGTCCGGACACCGGACGTCGTCGCGCTCGCGAAGCGCGGACGCGAGCGACTGAGCGAAGATCGCCTGACCCTCGGCGAGCGCCGGCGGGAGACCGACGCGGAACACGATGCGCAGAAACGCACGCCACGTGCGCTTGTCCGTCAAATAGGTCGCGAGTGTGAAGTCGATGATGACGCGCACCATCTCCTCGAGGGGACGGTGTCGTGTCTCCGCGAGCTTGTCCTCGAAGCGCTGGAGGTTTCGGGCGGTGACTCGGGCAACGACGCCGGCAAGCACGCTGCTGCGATCTTCGAACCAATCGTAGAGCGAGCCGATGCCGATGCCCGCGCGCTCGGCGACTTCCTGCACGGTGGTCCTCGCTTCACCGTCCTCGCGAGAGACGAGGTCGATCGCGGAGTCGAGGACCGCTTCGACGAGCACGCGCGATCGCGCCTGCTTCGGCGCCTTCCTCAGGAAGCTCTCGTAGAGCGCAGTCATTCGCCCTCTCGATGACATCATCCGCGTCTCCCCGCGTCGATGATACGCCGGGCTCCGCCACTATGACCTCGCCGAGCGGTTTACCCACTCGGATTCGGGCCGGCGCTCAAGTACCCGCAGCGCCTCGGTTTGTCGGCGCGCGCGCGCGGTGGCTCGAGCGTCGTCTCCGCGTTCGTCGCGCGGGGACCCTGCCGCGTCACGGCGTCGGGCTGAAACGCACGTCGACGAAGTAGTTGGTCTCGTCGAAGCTGCTCGCCGGCGGCGTCGTGAGCGGCGCCGGCGCGTAGTCGAAGAGTCCGTTGCCGAGACCGCCGCTGCCGTTCGCCAACGCGGTGAGGGGACCGCTGGTCAGCGGATTCGCGAGGCCGTGCGCCGTGAACGCGGGATTGCCGTTCTTGGTGAAGTACGATGCGACGTACACGCCCGCCGGCACGACGGCCGCCGGCGTGATCGCCTGCTCGCGCCACCCGATCGGCTTGCCGACGTCGGACGGAACGACCGACGCCGCGAGCAGGACGCCGGTTGCCCCCCAGAGGTGCACGACGTAACCGTCCGCGTTGCTCACCGCGCGGTAGAAGCGGATCGCGACGATGTCTCCGGGGACGGACACCGTGAATCGCACGCCGAGCTCGACGGAGGTCATGACCGAGTCAGTCGGTGACACCGGCGACGCGTTCGCAAGGAGCGTCCATGAGGTGGGCAATGCGTCGCTCGCGTCGCTCGCGTCGTCGACGCCCGGAGCGTCGGCGAGCGAGCTGTCGGACGGAGCGAGCTCGGAGCCGCCGTCGCGAATCGTCGCGTCGTCCGGCACCGAGCCGTCCGGCACTCCGTCTCCGGCGAGACCGTCCACCGGCACGAGCAGCGAGCATGCAGCCGTGCTCGCAAAGGCGATCGCGAGCGCGATCCCCATCGGAAGCCCGTGGCTCGCCATCCGATAACCGTATCATTCTCTCGCTACCGCGGACGACACGGCCCGGAATCTGCGCTCAGTACTGACGCGGCGGATCGAACGGCGATTGCATCGCGGCCGGCGGCGCGCCGTACTGGGGCGCCGCCGGCGGCGGCACCGACTGATAGCCAGGCGCGTTGACGGCCGGCATCTGCGGCTGACCGTACGGCATCTGCGGCTGACCATGGACGCCGGACTGCGGCGGCTGCGAGTACGCCTGCAGCTGCGGCGCTCCATAACCGTTCGACGCCGGAGCGAGCGCCGGTGCGGCTCCGCCCTGCATCGACTGCGTGGCGACCGCGGCGATGGCGCGTGCACCTTGCATGTTGTTCTTCATCGGCGCGAGGAGGCCGAAGAGCGCGTTCGAGATCACCATCTTGAGCGCGATCGGGCCACGTTCACCCTGGCCGCGCACCTTGAGCTTCTTCTTGAGGAGGAGGCCCGTGACCTTCGCCTCCTGCACGTTCGCCCACGAGAGCGAGTCGACGCCGTGGAGACGCTGCGTGGTCGGCCGGAAGAAGCTGTAGCGATGATCGACGAGGATCAGGCGCTGGTCGGTCGCGAGCACGAGGTACTGGCGTCGGATGAACCCGAAGGCCCACCACGGCATGTAGCTCGTGACGGATTGGCCGAGGAGCTGCTCTCCCGGGTTGAGGATGCCGCGAGAAAGAAGCTGTACATGCAGGTCGCTGAAGAACATTGGGCTGAAAACCTCCGCGCACTGAGTACGGAGGGTCGGCACAGTCCCTTCCCCGAGGCGGCGAACGCGGCGCGGATGTTACGCTTCTCGCCGATGACGGATCCGGAACGCCAGGCCAACCGCCTGCGGGCCCTCGCCGAGTCGGCGCAGATGTTCGCGGAGGCCAGCACGGACCTGGCACGTCTCCTGGGCATCGTGGCGCGCCGATTCTCCGAGCTCGTCGGCGAGGCGGCGAACATCCGCTTGATCGAGGGCGAATGGCTGGTTCCGGTCGCCACCCATCACCCCGATCCGAAGATCGACGACTACCTGCGCGCGTATCACGACCGGACGCCGCTGAAGCTCGGCGAGGGCATCTCCGGGCAGGTGATCGCGACGGGCGAGCCCTACTACATGCCCGAGCTCGATCTCGCCCTGTTCAAGCAGCACGTCGCGCCGCGGTTCGTCTCGATCTTCGAGGAGATCGGGATCACCGGGATGATCGTCGTGCGGTTGCGCGCGCGCGGCATCAACCTCGGTTACTTGTCGCTGTTCCGCACGAGCACGTCGCGGCCCCCGTACACGCGCGACGATCTCCTCCTCGTACAGGACCTCGCCGATCGCGCGGCCCTCGCCATCGACAACAGTCGGCTGCTCGACGGGCTCGAGCGACAGGTCGGCGAGCGCACGCAAGCGCTCGAGGCCGCGAATCGCGAGCTCGAAGCGTTCGCCTATTCGGTCTCCCACGACCTTCGTGCACCGCTCCGCGCGATCGACGGGTTCTCGGTCATGCTCGAAGAGGATCACGGTCCCAAGCTCGACGACGACGCCCGCCGAATGCTCGCGGTGATCCGCAGGAACGCGCAGCACATGAGCCGGCTGATCGACGAGCTGCTGCGGCTTTCGAAGCTCGGTCACCGCGCGATCCAGCCGGTCTCGGACGTCGACATGCGCGACGTCGTCGAGACCGTGGTCGCCGGCATCCGTTCGGCGAATCCGGGAGTGGCGATCGATCTCAGGCTCGGCGAGCTCCCGACCGCGATCGGGAACGTCGAGCTGCTGCGTCAGGTCTGGACCAATCTGCTCGACAACGCAGTGAAGTACTCGCGCCGGCGACCGGTCGCGATCGTCGAGGTCGCAGGAAAACGCGAGAGCGGCGAGCTGCACTACACGGTCACCGATCGCGGCGCGGGGTTCGATCCCGCGTACGCGACGAAGTTGTTCGGCGTCTTCCAGCGACTCCACAGCGACGCCGAGTTCGAGGGCACCGGGGTCGGCCTCGCGCTCGTCCAGCGGATCGTGTCGCGACACGGCGGTCGCGTGTGGGCCGACGGCCGCCCCGACGAGGGCGCGACGTTCGGCTTCGCGTTACCGGAGCGCGGGCCTACGGCCGCTCGCTGAATTCCCCGCCGCGCTCGTCGAAGCGCAGGTCGCGCGTGGCCGCCCACAAGAGCGCGAGCGCCAGCGGAAGCTGCGAGAAGTAGATCACGAGCGCGTCCCGGCCATACGCGGCAACGAGGCCGATCCCGAGCGCGATCGCGAAGACGGTCAGCACGAGCGCGGTCATGCGACGGCGACGGACCACCGGGTTCGTCCGGTCCGCCTCCGCCCGATCGTGATGCTCGGCGAACCCACGGCTCGTGGACGTCGCGGACATCGCTACGCTCCCGCGCCGAGCGACGCCAGGCTCTCCGTCGACATCGTCATCCACCGGCGAACGAGCGCGAGGTGCTGCTGCTCGTCGCGCAGCGCCGCGCTGAACGAAGCTGCCAGGTCGCTGTGTCCCATCTGCTCCGCGAGCTCGATCAGCATCACCCACCCGTCGTTGTCGGCGAGCTCGGCGATGTGGATTGCGTGGAGCGATTGCGTGATCGACGTGCGCGGGTCGGTGAGGATCTGGAGCAAGCCGGTCGCTGCCACGCCGTCGATGTCCGCCGAAGGCGTCTGCACGGTCGGGTCCGCCCCGAGCTTCTCGATCGCGTTCCACACGAGATCCATGTGGGCGCGCTCCTCGTCGTGGATCCGCCGCACCTCCTCGATCGAGATCCCCTCCGGTCCCGGGGCCGCCTCCATCTTGGTGAGCAGCGCGTCGTAGAGGCGCGTGCCGGTCCGCTCGAACGCAAGGCGCTCGCCCAGCTTGTCGATGAACACCGCGGGGTTCTTGCCGGTCAGCATCTCGGCGGCGGACTTGGCGGCGCCTTTCAGCGACGTCGGCGGCGGAACGCTCCCGAGCGGCTCGGCTTCGCGCACGTAATCTGCGCGCACGGCCGCGCCCTCGACGCGATCGCCGTAGCCGAGCGGCACCGCTTCTTCGGCTGCCTCGATCGTCTTCTTCGCGTCGATCGGAGACGTCCCGATCCCCGTGCGATTCCTTCCCATTCCCATCACGGTCTTCATGGCGTCCTCGCTTCGCGCAGCGACGCGTATCCGATGGTGTTGTCGGCGAGCTCCGTCCCGGGCCGCCAGCGATATCCCTTTGCGACCCTCTCGGACGGCGAGCCGTCCGCGTTGAGCTGCGCGCGGTAGCGGGCCGAGGGCGAGTCGGGCCCCTCGAGGCTCTTGTCGATGTAGGTCGTACCGCGCGCGCGCAGATCGACCTCGCGCACGAGCGTCTCGCGAACGAGCTCGCGATGGCTCCTGAAATCGATCGGCTCCGGGATCGAGATCGGCAGCACCTCCTCCGGGTCCCGGCCCTCGAACGACTTGAAGAGCTCCATCGTGGCGTGCAGCTGCCCGAGCTCGTAGTCGACGAACCGGTTCCAGATCTCCCGCACGCGCGGGTTCGACTCGGACTGCGCGCAGCCGTAGTAGTTGTAGACCTCGGTGGCCTGGAGAAGCATCCACTTCTCGAGATGCGACTCGCGAGGGTCGAGCAGCGAACCGTACTGCGTGACGTGTTGTTCCTCGATCGAGGAGATCTCGGCGTAGAGCTGGCGCGCGAGGGGATCCGCGAAGAGCGGACCGATGTTCATGTAGTAGTCCTCGGTCTGCAGCTCGCTCGCGGTGAGCGTCATCGCGTTCATCTTCGTCAGCGGCTCGGCCGTCGCGCGGTCGTAATGGACGCGCACATCGTCCTCCGGCGCACGATGCTCGACGATCGTCGGCCGCCCTGGCCGCACGTCGGTGTAGCTCTGCAAGATGTTGTTCGCGTCCTTGCCTTCGAGCCGATCGAGCAGCGCGGAGAAGCGATAGAGGTGGTCGAAGTCCTCCAGCAACCCGAACCGATAGGTCTGTGCGAGATACGCGTCCGGCTCGCGCTGCGCGAGATCCGCCGTCACCTCGATCGCCGTCTGCTCGTAGGCGATGGTCGTCTCGAGCGGTGACATGTCCGGCGGCAGCAGCCAGTTCACCAGCGTCTGCTGGTGCTTTTCGATGCGTCGCATCTTCGCGAGCGGCACCCGGAGATCCCCGTTCACCCAGTTCAGCCCATGGCCGAAGCGCACGGCAAAGGTCTCGAGCCCGTTCATCAAGATGATGCGGACGCGCGTGAACGCGTCGTCGTCGAGCTTGCTGACCGGCGTGCGAACCATGTCACGCCACGTGAACACCTGACGATCGAGCGGAACGCCGCGCTCGGCAAAAATGTCTAGAGCCACGGTTGGCCTCCTTCGTTGGGGTGCGTCTCGGCGGCGAACCGAGCACGTCGTGTGCCGACGCTATCTCCCAGCGATGGGGCAGTACGTTTGCGCGGGCGGAGGTCGCACCGCGCAAACAATCGTGCAACGTGACGGAGAGCTGAGGAGTGTCAGCTCACGCGCGCGCGGATCTCTCCGCGATTCGTGTACAGCTCCCAGTACTTGTTCGCGATCGTCGCGGGGTCGATCGTCGGGCCGCTGCCGTTGTCCCACGCGGTGCCCTTGACGGTGCCGGCGACCATGACCTCACCGACGTAGACGCCGTCCGCCTTGAGGCGCTCGGAGAGCAAGCCCACGAGCTTGTGCTTCGCGGCGTTCGCGACCGCGAGGCCCATCGCCTTCAAGCCCACCGCGTACGCGTCGACCTGCGGGTTCACGTCGCCGAACGCTCCGTTCGTCACGAGGACCGCTCCGTCCTTGCTGCTCTTCAGGTCGGGAAGCGCTTCCTGCACCGCCGCGACGAGGCCGACGACGGCAACGTCGAAGACGCTCCGGATGGTGGCCGGGTCCGCGGTCAGGAGATCGCCCGCTTCCGCGCCGCCGTAGGCGGTCCACTCGATCACGGTGATCGGTCCGAGCGCGGCGCGCGCTTTTCCGACGGCTGCTCGGATCGAGGCGGGGTCACCGGCGTCCGCCGTGAATGCGGCCGCTTCGATGCCCTTGGCCTTGAGCGCCTTCACGCCGGCGGCGAGCCGCTCTTCATTTCGAGCGACGAGCGCGACGGAGAAGCCAGAGGAGCCGAATTTTTCGGCGACTGCGGTCGAGATGCCGGGTCCGTATCCAACGACGAGGATGGTCTTTGCCATGGCGGGCTCCGATGTCGCGGTCGCCGTTCCGTTGCGCGCCGCGGACGTGGTTGTTCAGTCGATCGTGTCCGAGAACACAGACGCAGGGCCGGCATCTCATGCCGGGTCGCCGGGAACGTCAACAGTGGCAAAATGGTGTGTGGCGGAGTGAGCTGGTGTGTGTCAGAACGCCGTCCCCATGCTCCCCCGCTCTCGTGTTCTGGCGTCTTTCTTCGCTCTTTCCGCGGTCGCTTGCGTCGCCGTCTCTGGCTGCGCGGCCGACGCCGGCGATGGCTCCGACGAGGCGCCCGACGGCGAGACGAGCAGCACCGAGGAGGAGATCGTCTCCGAGCGCCAGCTGATGGGCAGCGAGCTCCCCGCGAAGACGCTCGCGCTCACCTACGACGACGGTCCGGGGCCGCGCACCGGCGAGCTCGCGGACTACCTCGCACAGCACGGCGTCCCGGGGACGTTCTTCATCAACGGCATGAAGCTCCCCGGTCGTCAGGCGATGGTCGACAAGGTGATCGGACGCGGGCATCTGCTTGCCAATCACACGCAGCACCATCTCCAGCTCACGAAGCTCTCGAGCGCGAACGTGCTCAAGGAGGTGTCCGACACGGATGCGATCGTCCGAGCGGAGCAGCCCGGCGGTCCGTTCCTGATCCGCGCGCCGTTCGGTGCGTGGAACGGCGCGATCGCGAAGAACCTCAACGCGACGTCGATGAAGAAGTACGTCGGCAGCGTGTTCTGGGACATCGGCGGCGAGCTCACCGCGACCTCGGCCGCGGACTGGGACTGCTGGGGCAAGGGCCTCAGCATCACCCACTGCGGCGATCTCTACATGAGCGAGATCCATGCGCGTAAGCGCGGCATCGTCCTCATGCACGACATTCACGGCAAGAGCGTGGACATGACGAAGTACATCCTCCCGAAGCTCATCGCCGAGGGGTACAAGTTCGTGAAGCTGCAGGACGTACCGTCGATCAAGCGCGCGCTCGCCAGCGCAGGTGAGCCCGACCAGGGGTGCCAGAGCGCGACGCTCGGACGCTCCGTCGCGGAGAACGTGTGTGTCGAGGCGCGCCGCGACTCGAAGTGGTACCGGTGCGTGGACGGCGAGTGGATCGGCAGCGCCGGCGCGGCCGATGCGAAGTGCACGCAGCGCTTCCCGCTGTGATCAGGGCGCGTGGTCGGTGATAGAACGCGGCATGTCTCGTTTCCTGCTCGCGGTCAGCGCGCCTGCCGTCGTTGCCGTCGCTCTCGCGGCGTGTGCCGGTGACGGCGCGAACGACGCGGTCACGCCGGGGGACACGATCGATGCGTCGTCCCCGGGCGAACGCGGAGTCCTCGTGGAGGCCGGCGCAGACGTGGGCGCGGGCGATGCGAGCGACGCTGCGCCGGTGCCCTGCGGGAAGATCGGCGAAGCCTGCTGCGCGGAGTTTGCGTGCAACACCGGGCTCGCCTGCGACGGCGCGAAGTGCGCCGCCGCCGTCGCTCCGTACACGTGCGCGGCCGGAGCGCCCGAGGCGGTGTTCGTGAGCGAGAGCGCGCCGCCTGCGACGGTCGCGCCGTGGAGCCGGCCGTATGCGAGCGTCGTGTTCGCGAACTGCGGAACGACCACATGGACGATCGCGGCACCGTCCGCGCCGGCGGGCGTGAAGCTCGGTCCCGCAGCACCCCGTGATCAGGAGACGTGGACGCCGGGACGCATCGCGCTGCCTGCCGATGTCCCGCCGAGCAGCCAGGTGACGATCGTCGTTCCGATGCACGTGCGGCCGCTCACCGGACCGCACGCGTATGCGTACGAGCTGGTACGTGAGGGCGTCGCTTGGCTCGGGCAGCCCAGCCCGACGCACAGCATCGATGTCGAGGCGCCCGCCGCGGCGAAGGTCCCGCTCTGCGCCGGGATGCTCGCGGATCCGACGGGGGGCGACGACGCGCGCGCGGCGATGCAGGCGTGCCTCGACGCGACGCCGTCCGGCGGTACGCTCGCTCTGCCGCCCGGTATTTTCAGGCTCTCCGGCGTGGTCTCGATCACGAAGCCGATGACGGTCACGACCGCCGGCGCGACGAAGAGCCCGGCGAGCTGCCTCGCGTACGACGCTCCTTCGTGCGCCGTGCTCCGGGCCGACGCGAACACGTTGCCGTCCGCGGCCGGTGCTCGCGGCTTCGTTCGCATGGGGCTCGGCAACGCAGCGGTGTCGGCGGTCACGCTCGATCACGTCGTCGTCGACGGCAATCGCGGCGCGCGGCTCGCGAGCCCGGCGGCGGCGGCATGTGCCTCGGGCAACAACGGCGAAGGCATCAACATCGGCGCGAACTGCACGACCTGCACCGTGACCGCGAGCGCGTCGGTGCGCGCGTTGTGCGGCTCGGCGCTCGAGTGGGACGGCGACGGCGTGACCGTGAAGAACACCATGTTCGCGGCCAACGGCGATCACGCCACGCAGAACATGTGGTCGGACGGCCTCACCGTCCACAAGAGCGACAACGCCGTCGTCGACTCGTGCCGCTTCATCGACAACAGCGACGTCGGCTTCATCTCCGGTGGCGGAACCAATGCAAAGTACACGGGTAACGTCGCGATGCAGCTCGAGCAGGCCACGTTTGCAGCGCTGATGCTCGACAACTTCAACAACGGCGCGCTCGGCAATTTCACCGGCACGGTGATGAGCGGCAACACCGTGATCTGCGCGGCGCCCTGCCACTTCGGCATCGAGCTCGGTCCGCATCCTTGGTACGCATCGCCGAACATCGTCGGCGGCACCGTGACGGGGAACGTGGTGCGCGGCGCGTACGTCGGCATCAACGCGCAGGGCGCGGGGACAGCCGCCGCGCCGACGGTCATCAGCGCGAACGACCTCGGTCCCACGCCGAGCTCCGCGGCGTTCCAGTGCGGGAACGTGAGCGGCCTGTCGCCGCTCAACGTGAGCGCGGAGTCGATCGTCGATCTGAAAGGCGGCGCAGCGACGGGGAGCATCTCCGTGCCGTGCCCCTGACGATCCTCATATCCGGATCGAGTCGAGCCTCGGAGGACGGTGACATCTCTGCCGGCAGTTGGTGCGAGATCGACCTGAAATAAAGCGGATTGGTTCCGCTTACGGCGCCGTAAGCGGAGGGGAGGGGGCCGCACGCGGGTGCGTTCGCGAGGGGTTGGGTGCCAAGTGGGGTGGAATATGCAGAGTACATGTGTCGGCGCAATCGGCGGCGGGCGAGCAGCGAGTCTTGGCCTGCCCGCGCGGACGCCGATCTCGAGATCCGACAGGTAGAT
>JAQBQJ010000031.1 GCA_028287065.1 Labilithrix sp.
GCCGGAGACCGCGTACCACTTCGCGTTGCGCGCGCGCGACGCCGCAGGGAACTGGAGCCTCGTGTCGAATGACGCGACCGTCACGACGAAGGCCAGGGCGACGTTCCAGATCACCGAGGTCGCGCTCTCGAATGCGCTCGGGAACGGCTTCGACTTCGTCGAGCTCACCGCGACGAAGGCGGGGTCGGCAGAGGGGCTCGAGATCAAGCAGGTGGCCACCACGCTCCACAAGATGGCCGCGCTCGATGTCGTCCTCGGGGATCAGATCGTCGTGCACGCGACCGCGCTGCCCGGCCCGACTGGATTCGCGCAGGAAGACGCGACGAAGGACAAGGCGGGGTCGACCGCCGCAACGGCATCCGCGACCGCGTACGACGTCTACTCCGCGACCAATGGGCTCACGGCGAGCGACGGGATCATCTCCGTCGTCGACGGGACGACCGCGCAAGACTCGCTCGTGTTCGCAAACCGCGACAATGGCGTCGTTGCGGCGACCATGACGGCGCTCGCGGCCGCGAAGGCGAGCGGGCAATGGACCTTCGCGGTGACGCCCACTGACGCCGTCAACGATTGCGAGACGGAGCGCGATGCCGTGAACGTCTCTACGGCGAGCGCCGAAAATGCGTGCGGCGCGTTCAAGACCACGATGGCTGCAGGAATCAGCCTCAATCGCGTCGCCGGCGCAGACACGAATTCGAAGGCGGACTTCTATCTCGCGCCGCAGACACCCGGCGCTGCGAACGCGGCAGTACCGCCGCCGAGCGTCGTCGGTGCCACGGCCGGGAGCACCACGACGGTCGACCTCACCTTCGATCAGGAGATAGCGCCGACGACGGCGGGCTCGTTCACGATCGGCGGGCTCGCGGTCAACGCCGCGACGGCGTCGATCAACCACGTCACGCTCACGACGGATGCGCAGGCCGAAGTCGGCTACGACGTCACCATCGCGCCGACCGTGACGAACCTACAGGGCGCTGCGTCGCTGACTCCGACCGCGCGGTTCTGCGGCGTGATGGCCTTGCCCGTTCTGCTCACGTTCAGCGAGATCAACGCGAACATCCCCGGCGGCTCAGATCTTCTCGAGCTGACCGTCACGCGCGGCGGGCCGCTGAGTGGCTTCACGCTGCGGGCGAACTCCAATCCCGACGTCGCCGGGCAAGCGGGAACTCTGCTCGCGACGCTGCCCGCGATCTGCGCGGCGACCGGTGACGTGGTCGTGGTTCACCTCATGCCGGACGCGTTCCCGGCTTCGTCCGAGACGCTCGCGAAGAACCAGTTCTCGCCGGAGGACGCCGTTCCGGCCCCGCAGAACTACGACACCGCGTGGGACGTGCGCGGCGGCAACGGTGGCGTCGCTGCGACGAACCAGGTGCTGCAGATCCGAAACCCCGACGGCTCGTACCTCGAAGCCGTCGCCTTTGCCGACGCGAACACTGCGCCGACTGCCGGGTACCTGGCGGGGCTCGCCTACGCGCAAGCGCACGCGCTCTGGCTCCCGGCCGACTGCAGCGGCTTCGCTTGCGATAACGCTTCGACCCCGACCGCACGAGCGATCTCCGCGAGCTGGGTCGGCATGGGTACCACCCCAGCGCAAGACAGCATCCGCCGCGTCGCCACGACCAAGGACGCCTCCGCCTGGGCCGTCGGCCCGTCGTCCTTCGGCCTCGGCAACTGACCTTCGTTAGACCAAGCCCATGACCGACCCCACCAACGACGACGACGCCTCCGCGTTCGCGGCGAGGATCATGGACACGATAGGCCCGACGGAGGCGCGAGGGGGCAAGCTCGTCCCGCTCGAAGCCTGCGCGACCGCCAACGACGATCGCTGCCCATGGCAAGCCCGCGGTCACCCGCCGGGAGGCTTCTTCGCCGCCGCTTCCTTCTGCGCCTTCAGCCTCGCGCGCAGGCGCGACGCATAGCCTTCCTTGTTCTCCTGCTTCGCGCGGCCGATCGCGAGCGCGTCTGCCGGGACGTCCTTCGTCACCGTCGTGCCGGTGCCGACGTATGCGCCGTCGCCGATCGTGACGGGGGCGACGAGCTGCGAGTCCGAGCCGATGAACGCGTTCTTGCCGATGCGCGTGATCTGCTTCTGGAAGCCGTCGTAGTTGCAGAAGATGGTGCCGGCGCCGACGTTCGCGTTCTCGCCGACGAAGCCGTCGCCCAGGTACGCGAGGTGGTTCGCCTTCGCGCCGCGATCGAGGCGCGTCTTCTTCGTCTCGACGAAGTTGCCGACGTGCGCGTCCTCGCCGATGTCGCTCTCGGGACGGAGGTGCGAGAACGGTCCGATCTGCGCGCGCGCGCGCACGACCGAGTCGGTCACGATGCTGTACGGCTTCAGCGTCACGCCCTCGCCGATGTCCGCATTCGTCAGGACGCAGCCCACGTCGACGAGCGCGCCCGCACCGACGCGCGTGTTGCCGCGCAGCACCGCAAAGCTCTCGATCGTGGCGTCCTTCTCGATCACCACCGAGTCTTCGATGCGCGCGCCGTCGCGCACGGTCACGCCGGCCACGCGGTGCTTCTCGAGGAGTCGCTCCATCATCGCGCGCTCGCCTTTTGCGAGCTGCGCGCGATCGTTGATGCCGTCCATCACCGCGGGATTCGAGGGAACGGACGCGACGCGCTCGCCTCGCTTCGTCGCGAAGCTCACGATGTCCGTCAGGTAGTACTCGCCTTGCGCGTTGTTCGGCTCGAGCGACGCGAGCGCTTGCTTCAGGAACGCGACGCTCGCCGCGTAGATGCCCGGGTTCCATTCCTTGATCGCGCGCTCTTCGTCGGAGCGGAGATCCTTCTGCTCGCGGATCTCGACGATGTCCCCGCGCACGTCGCGCATCACGCGGCCGTAGCCGAACGGATCGTTCGTCGTGCAGGTCGCGATCGCGACGACCGCCTCCTTGTCCTCGTCGAGCTTCTTCGCGACCGCCGCGACATCTGCGGCAGTGAGGAGCGGGACGTCGCCATAGAAGATGAGGACGCGTTCCGCGCCCGGCCGGACGGCATCGAGGCCGGCGCGCGCCGCATCGCCCGTCCCGCGCTGCTCCTTCTGAACGGCGGTTCTCACGCGACCGCTGGCGCCGAAACTTTCCGTTAGGTAGGCTTCGAGACGTTCTCTTCCGTGGCCGACGACGACGACGACCTCACCGCAACCTGCTTCGAGCGCCGCGCGTACCGGGTAGTGGACGAGCGGACGGCCCGCGACCGAATGGAGCACCTTCGGCAAGGCGCTCTTCATTCGGGTGCCCTGGCCGGCAGCCAGGATCACGGCGGTCGTCGAGTCGAGCGTCTTCCCGAGTCCTTCGGACATGGCGCACCTTTCGCAGAAGTGGTGAGTGGAGAGGGAGGCGGATATGCGACAAGGTCGCAGGTTTACACGAGGCCAAGCGCCGAACGGGCAGTCTAGACGATCGGAGGTGGATCCCGAGCGATCCTCCATCTATCCGGATCGGAACACCGAAGGAAGCGCGAGCCGCTTCTCGCCGGCGCGCTGCGTCAACCTGATCGGGCTCGTCGGCCTCGTGGCCTTGAGCGCCCTCGCGCCGGCCTGCGCTCCGGAGCTCGACACGTCTCGCCCGCTGCCGAAGCGCGGCTCGGTCGGCGAAGAGATGTTCGGCGTGATCTGCGATCGCGTCGGCGCTCAGGCCCTGCGCGAGGACCTCACCGGCGACTCCTTCCGCGGCGTCTGCCACAAGCCGCCCGGCGGCGAGTTCGCCGACACGGTCGACGTGTCGAAGCTCCCCGCCCTCGACCCGAGCGCCGCCAACGAGAAGGGCGAGCTCGTCAGCGTCGAGCAGCAGAAGAAGAACCGCGACGTCGCGGTCGGACGTGTCGAGGCGCTCGCCCGCCGCCGCGCCGATCTCGTACGCGCGCTCGACGCGACGTTCCCCGAGCAGAAGATCCCGATCAAGGACATCGACAACGCGGACGAATCGAAGTCGTGCGGCGCTCCCGCGAAGAGCGGCGAAGGCCTCCTCACCGAGGAGATCGCCGACATGCTCGGGCGCATGGGCGATCTCTACAACGATGGCACGCTCCCGCAGTCCACCGAGTCGCTCGCGCGCGTCATGGACGCCTTCAAGAAGTCCGACGAGGCGCAGGCGGCATGGGCGCGGCTCAGCGCGCGCCAGGGTTATCGCCCCATCGAGACCGCGCTCGGCGCGACGCGCCCGATCATCGCGTATCCGCACCTTCGCGATCTCTCGAACGCGAGCCTTCGTCTCCTCTCCGCCGACTCGACGCCGTACGAGCTCGAGCCGAAGTACGACGACGAGGGCCAGCGCATCCCGAACCCGGGCCCGGCCAATGCCGCGCTCAACAAGATGCTCGAGGCCGCTCACGAAGAGCTGCTCGCGACGACCGCCGATCCGAAGACCAAGCCGCTCGTCGTCACCACCGACCCGGCAACCGGGCGCGCGATCATCAACCGCGCGCGCGACAACGTCGAGATGATGCAGGAGATCCTGTTCGCGTCCGACCCGTCGTTCGGCGGCGGCACCCCCAAGTACATCGTGAAGCGCGACTCGCGCGGCTACGCGGCGATCAGGGGCGGCGCGGTCCCGACGCCGTTCATCGACGCGGACAAGGACGGCCTGCCCGACGTCGACGAGTCCGGCCGCTTCAAGACTTCGAACAACTCGCTCGCACCGTCGCCGTTCCCCTTCCCCGGCGCGCCGCAGGCGACGCGCGATCCCGCCGGCCGCGCGCTGGCCGGCTCGCAGCTCCTCTACGACTACGTCGCCACGAGCCACACGTTCGCCGCGCAGATGATGTCGGACCTGAAGCCGCTCGTGAACCCGGATCCCGAGGCGAAGCACGAGACGCTGATGGACATGCTCGGCGGCCTGCACGTCGCGGTGGGCCCGCGCGCGCAGAAGTCGAAGTCGTACGCCGGCGGCAAGTCCGTCGAGTACTCCGGCATCGCCGATGACTCGCCGATGCTCGATCTCATCTACGCGATGGGCACGATCCTCGGGTCGCCGGGCGTCGCGAACGAGCCCGCCGGCCTCACGCACGGCAACAGCGACACGACGCTCGCCCTCGCGAAGGAGCTCTTCACCGGCCCCGAGAACACGAAGGCCATGGCCCGCATGACGGGCTCGATGATCGCCGCCTTCGACATCGCGCAGAAGCACGACGAAGCCAAGATCCCGCGTACCGCGACGTTCTGGGACGAGAACATCGAGACGATGGGCAAGATGGCGAAGGAGCCCGGCCTCCTCGAGGACGTCTTCGAAGCGCTCGCGCAGCCCGAGTCCGCGCAGCTCGGCACGATCTTCTCGCGCTACGCGAACCTGAGGGACGACATCACCTACGACAAGAACGACATCAACAACGGCTGGTTCAATCTCACGACGAACAACAAGAGCGAGATGAAGACGCCGGTCGATCGGACCAAGCCCGAGACCGGCAAGAACCGCAGCGCGATGTACCGGTTCCTGCAGCTCATCAACGACACGACGGGCGTCACCGCGTGCAACAAGCCCGGCGCGAAGGTCCACGCGAAGGCGTTCGGCATCAGCCTCGATCTCCCCATCGGCAGCGGCACGTTCGCCGAGTGCGAGGTCTTCAAGCTCGAGAACCTCGCCGCGTTCTACCTCGACTCGATCGCCGATGCGGCGCAGTACGAGCCCGACACGAAGCCGAACAAGCGCGGCGCGTTCTACATGCGCGACAGCCTCCTTCGTAACGGCGTCGGCGGCCTGGGCGCCGCTTCGGTCGGCCTGATGGAGGACTCGAGCGGCATCACCGGCTTCTGGACGCCCACGGATTCGACGGTCCTCTCCGCCAGGCCCGAGTGGCTGAACCGCCTCGTGTTCTTCGATCTCAAGAACGACACCGTCAACGCGAAGACCAACACCTTCATCAAGGATCTGCAGGGCGAGTTCATCGGCACGAGCGTGTGCCCGGAGCGCATCATCACGGATCCGAAGCCGAACGAGCCCGACGCCTCGCCGGACGGCAAGGTGCACGGCCTCCGCAACTGTCCGAACGGCCAGTGGCTCCAGCAGCGCGGCGCGAACACGCTCTTCACCTGGGAGAACTTCGGCTTCTACACCGCGATGAAGCCGCTCCTCGGCGCGTTCGTGAAGCACGGACGCGAGGACCTCTTCCTCGAGCTCGCGAACGCGACGTACAAGCACTGGCCCGGCGCCGAGGCGAGCGCCGACGAGTGCCGCCTCGCCGGCAACAAGACGTGCCCGAAGGCGGGCATGAACACCTACGAGCCGCTCATCGCCGAGGCGCTCGCCGGCGACGTGCTCCCCGCGCTCAGCGAGCTCGCGAAGGTGCTCGTGGGCATGAAGATCACGCGTTGCGACGCGGTCGATCCCACCACGAAGGCGTGCACCAAGCCCACGCTCGTCACCGGCGCCGCCGTCGCGGCCGCCGCCACGCGCTCGCTGCTCGACCCCGACTACGCGAAGAACGTCCTCCAGCTGAAGGACCGCAAGGGCGCGACGACCGCGAAGCGCAACGACGGCACGACCGTCTCGCAGGTCACGCCGGCGTACCTCCTCACCAACGCGCTCGGCGGCATCGACATCGCGTTCGACACGTACGAGCAGCAGCACCCCGAGGACAAGGACCGCCGCGCCAACTGGCGTCGCGCGCGCTCGCAGCTCGTCGATCAGTTCATGGGCGTCAGCGGCGCGAAGTCGACCTCGACGTTCGCCAACCCCACGATGCCGAAGATGACCCCCGTCATCATCGACATGCTCCGCGCGCAGCTCGATTTCCGCTGCCCGAAGTCGTTCGTGCCGCCGTACGAGAAGTGCACGTGGGCCCGCGACGAGCTCACCGCGCACGAGAAGGACACGCTCACCGGACCGCTCGCCTCCGCCGGCCTAGACATGATGGAGGCGGTCCGCGCCGACAAGGACGGCCGCCACGAGATGGAGGTCCTCATGCAGTACCTCCTCGACGCGGCCTCGACGAACGACGCGCTCGCGAGCATGCTCGCCTCGTCGAACGACCTCGTGCAGCTCCTGCACGACGACCAGAACCTCGTGCCCCTCTTCCACGTTCTCGCGTCCGCGATGGACGCGACGGTCAAGGACGACAAGGGCCATGTGAAGCAGAAGAGCCTCGTCGACGCGCAGATGGCGCTCCTCGCGCGCGTCAGCGGCCGCTACTTCGACAAGGACGGCAAGGAGATCTGCCGCCGCGAGATCGACCCGAATCAGGTGCTCGCCGTCGCGCTCGGCAACATCGTCACGCCGATCAACGACGAGGGCTTCAAGGGCCAGTCGCCGCTGGAGGTCATCATCGACGTCATCGCCGACGTGAACCGCGTCGACCCCACGCAGCCGTACGAGGGCACGCTCGATCGCTCCGACTACAACTCGGTCAGCGAGAACGTCGTCGACTTCCTCACGAACCGCGAGCGCGGACTCGAGCAGTTCTACGAGGTCATCCGGCAAGGAACGAAGTTCTGAGCCTCGGCTGGACACCAGCGCGGAAGCTCCAGGCAGCGCTGCGCGCACCCGGCGGCGGACCGGAGCTGCGACGGCCGGACACGCGCGTCGTCGAACGTCCCGGCTTTCGCCAGATCGTCACGCCTTCGGCCGTGGGGTACCTGAACGAGGTCTTCTTCACGCAGCTCGCGCCCGAGGACACCGACCGTGCGATCGACGACGCCATCGGCGTCTATCGCGCGCATCGGCTCGCGACCAAGTGGTACGTCACCCCCGAGACGCGTCCCGAGGACCTCGGCGAGCGCCTCGCGCGGCGCGGCTTCGACTCGTGGGACTGCCGCGCGATGGGGGTCGACACCGACCACGCCGTCCACGCCGCGCCGGCGGTCTCGGTCACGGACGTCGACGAGGGCAGCCTCGATGCCTATCTGCGGGTCACGCTCGAAGGCTGGGCGATGGGCGAGGACCAGCGCGAGATCGAGCACGCCGCGCATCTCCTCGAGCTGCGGAGGCGACCACAGACCGCGCACTTCTTCATGGCGTCGGTCGCGGGGAAGCCCGTCGGCACGGCGGGGATCTTCCTGCGGGACGGCGGCTACGGGTACCTCGTCGGCGGCCTCGTGCTCGAGGCGGCGCGCGGGGGCGGGGCCTATCGGGCGCTCGTCGCGGCCCGCCTCGCCTTCCTGCGCGCGCGCGGCAACGGCTTCGCCGTGACGATCGCTCGCGAGACGACGTCGGCGCCCATGCTGGCCCATCTCGGGTTCGAGACGATCTTCCGCGGCAAGTGCTACTTGCTCGCTTACACCGACTAGCGACCCGTGGTTAACTCGCGACCAGTGAGAGCCCGCACGACGCTTCTCGGCCTCGCGCTCTGCATGGGGTGCCTCACCCCGAGCGCAGCAGACGCCGCCGGGCTCTTCACCGCGGACCGCGGCGTGCGTCCGCTCGGTCGCGGCGGCGCGTTCGTCGCCGGCGCCGACGACGTGGGCGCCATCTGGTACAACCCCGCCGGCCTCGCCGACGCCGGGACCACGCTCTTCGTCGACTTCGCCTGGCTGAACTTCTCGTCGGAGTACACGCGCAAGACGCAGGTGACGGACGCCGGCGGAACCGTCCGCACGTACCAGTATCCGAAGGTCGACGGCACGACCCCGTTCCTCCCGATCCCGACGCTGGGCGGCTCGTACGCGTTCGGCGATCAGAAGCAGTACACGCTCGCGGTCGGCATCCTCGCGCCGTACACCGCGATCGCGAGCTATCCGCTCACCGTGAACGGCGATCCCTCGCCGTCGCGCTACTCGCTGGTGTCGCTCGACGGCTCTGCGCTCGTCGTGTCGGGCGCGTACTTCTCGTACAAGCCGATCGAGGAGATCCGCATCGGCCTCGGCCTGCAGGCGCTCGTCGGCACGTTCAAGTCGCGCGTCGTGTTCAGCGCGAGCCCGCCGGATCGACTCATCAGCTCACCCGAGGATCCGCAGTACGACTCGCTGAGTCAGCTGAACGTCGGTCCGATCATCGCGCCGAGCGGCAACTTCGGCATCATCGTCGTTCCCGACAAGCGCATTCATCTCGGCGCGTCGGCGCAGCTTCCGTTCTGGATCAACGCGCCCGCGAAGATCAACGTTCGCCTCCCCACCGCCGCGGTCTTCGACAAGGCGTACCAGGACGGCGAGGACGCGCGCGTTCGCTTCCGCCTTCCGCCCATCCTCCGCTTCGGCGCCGAGTACCGGATGGATCTCGGCGACGAGAGCACGCTGCGGCTCGAGCTCGCCTACGTACGCGAGTTCTGGAGCTTGCACGAGTCGATCGACGTGCGGCCCGACAACGTGAAGCTGTACGACATCACCGGCTTCCCGAGCCCCTTCGGCGTCGCGCCGATCTCGCTGCCGCGTCACTTCCAGGACTCGAACTCGTTCCGCCTCGGCGGCGAGTACTCGACGAAGAGCATCTTCAAGGCGAACCGCGTCGACCTGCGCGCGGGCGCTTCGTACGAGACGAGCGCCATCCCCGAGGAGTGGGTCTCGCCCCTCACGTACGACGCGAACAAGATCATCGGCAGCGCCGGCGCGAGCCTCCACGCCGGCGACAACTGGCGCCTCGACGCCGTCGCCGCGCTCGTTCTGCTCAACGGCACACAAGTAGCTCCCGACACCGCGCAGGTCCCGCGCGTGAATCCCGTGCAGGGAAATCCGACCAAGACCGAGGCGATCAACGGTGGCGACTACAGCGCGCGCGCGATCATCCTCGGCGTCGGCGCGCAGTACAAATTCAAGTGATCGCCGCGCTACTCGCGTGAGAGCGCTGCTGGTACCGTGAGTAGGAATGCGCCTTCGCTCGTCCGCCGTCGCAGGCCTCCTCGGCAGCATCGCGATCGCCCTGCTCGCATGTGGAACTTTCGAGAGCAGCGACCCCGATCCCCTCGCGACCGAGGAAGCTGGCCAGGACGGCGCGTCACGGGCGGATGACGGTGGAGGTCCCGACGGCGTAGCCCCTCCGGTCGACGCGGGCGGTACGAAGACCACGACCACGCTCGCGAGCGGCCTCAAGCTCCTCACGTCGATCGCGGCGGACGAGACCACCGTGTATTTCGCGGAATCCGCGACGGGGACGATCCATTCGGTGCCGCTGAGCGGCGGTGTGGTGCAGCACCTCTCGCCGGGGGGAAGCGCGCCGCTCTCGATCGCGCTCGTCGGCAATCAGCTCTTCTGGACGGACGCGAATCCGTACTCGGTCAATCGTATCTCCACGCTGGGCGGGGCGGTCCTGACGGCGCCCGCGAGCGTCGCAAAAGCGCCGATCACGCTCACGGCATCGCCCGACGGCGTCGTCGTGCTCACGCAGAACGGCAATGCGAAGGGCGACGTCCAGCAATACACGCGTGACCTCGCGCCCGGCCCGGTCGTCGCGGACGTCGGCGTCCCATTCGGTGCCGCCATCGTCGGTACGGACGTGTACTGGAGCGAGTCGGGAGCGATGACGATCGCCGCAGGGAAGCTCGGAGACAATTCGCGCATCGCGCTCACGGCAAACGAGAGCGACGGCGAGTCGATCGCGGCCGACGCACTCGGCATCTACTGGGCGCGACCGCAGACGAAGGAGATGCGCGCGAAGATCGCGGGAGGCGGCTTCGTGACGATCGCGGCCGACGAGGACGACGCCGCATCCGTCTGCCTGGACGCGACGCACGTCTACTGGGTGAACACGAAGGCGATCCGCCGCTACGACCGCACGTCGAAGACGGTCGAGACGTTCGCGACCGACTTCCCACCGGTCACGAAGCTCGAACGACGCAGCGTCGCTCTCACGTCGAAGTACGTCGTGTGGCTCACGGACGACGGGCGCGTCTTGCGGCGCGACAAGTGAACGTGCCGCAGTACGTCGTGTGGCTGACCTCGGACGCGCCGAGTCCTTCGTCTCGACAAGTGACGCGGTGATAACGTGAGGGCCATGGTCCTTCGACCGCTCGTGATCGCTGCATCGCTCGCGGGCGCATTCGGGGCGCTCGCGGCGTGCGGCTCGTTCGCGAGCACGGACGCTCCGCCTGCCGGCGAAGGCGGCGCGCCCGATGACTCCGCCGTCGGTGCGGACGGATCGACGCCGACGGACGACAGCGCGAACCCCGACGCGCCCGCTCCGTCGTGGTTCGAGCTGGCCCACGGCATGATCGACCTCGCCGGGATCACCGCGACGGAGACGACCGTCTACTTCACCGAGCGTACGCCCGGTAACGTTCACTCCATTGCGCTCGCAGGCAACGGCGGCGATCAGGTCCTTCGGATGACCGGCGGCGCGCCTTCCGGGATCGTCGTCGGCGGCGACCAGCTCTTCTGGGTCCAGTACGGGCAGGACAGGATCACGCGCATGCCGCTCGCGGGCGGAGCCGGCGGCGTGTCGTTCACACCGACGCCCGGCAAGCGCTCCTTCGGCATCGTCGCCGCCGCCGATCGCATCGTCACGGTCGCGGTCGAAAGCAACGACATCGGCGAGGTCCAGCAGTACCTCTTCGACTTCACCGTGGAGTCGTCGGTCGGCTCTCTCGCGAATCCATTCGACGTATCGGTCACGGGCAGCGACATCTTCTGGACCGAGTCCTCCGCGGGCGTCATCAAGAAGGGACACGTCGGCGACGGCTCGAGCGCCACGATCGCGAGCGACGAGAGCGACTGCGAGTCGATCGCCTCCGACGGCTCGGGCGTGTACTGGTCGAGACCGAGCGCGGGTCTCGTGCGCGCGCTCCCAACGAGCACCGCGGTCGCCACGACGGTGTCGATCGACGAGACGGGCGCCCACTCGCTCGCAGCAGACGGCGCCGCGCTCTACTGGATCACTGCCGACGGCCGACTTCGCAAGCAAGCGCACGCCGCAGGCTCTCTGCCTGTGACGCTTGCGGCAGGCTTCGCTGCGGTCCCCGACGCGGGCCGGCTGCAGACGCTCGCGGTCACGTCGACGTACGTCGTGTGGCTCACCAATGACGGCAAGGTCCTCCGCAGCGCGAAGTAGCGACCGAGCTACGGAAGCGGCGGGAGCAGCTCGGGCGCGGGAGGTGCGCCCAGCGGCGGCGTGGGCTCCGGAGCGCTCGTCGCCGGCGATCGCGTGAGCGTCGCTTGCGCATTCGCGCTCGTCGCCGCGCCGTTGCCGGGCGCCCACACGACCACGCGATCGCCTTCCTTCAGCGGCTCGGAGCGACCTCGACGATTGATGCGCTCCATCAGGTTCGTGGTGACGCCGTGCTGCTTGCCGATCGACTCGAGCGTGTCACCGCTCTTCGCCGTCACGACGAGGCGCCGCCGGCCCTTCTCGTCCCAGTGGTGGAAGAAGTCGTCGGTGCCTGCGACCACGGTCTTCACGTCGCTCTCGGTGAGAACGACCGTGCGTGACAGATCCGCATCCGCCGGCGCGAACACCTGCATGGTCATGCCCTCGACGAGACGCGCGGCCGGATCGATGTCGTTCCAGCGCCGCAGCTCGTCCGGCGTCACCTTGAACGTGGTGCACACGTCGCGCACGGTGTCGCCGATCTGCACGCGATAGAAGACGTGCCGGCGATCGGGATACACGAAGACGTCCTGCGGAACGACGACGACCGGCTTCTCGTTGCCCTTCTTCGGATCGACGACGGGCTTATCGGTCGCGACCGCGGCGTCGGCCTTGGGGACGAGGAGCACCGTTCCGCCGCGGACCACCTCGCCGGGCGCGATCGCGTTGAGCTCGACGAGCTTCGAAACGCTGACGCGGCGTGCTTGCGCGACCTGCTCGAGCGTCTCGCCGAAGCGAACGACGTACCGTTCCATCGCGGGCTGCTCGCGCTTCGCCTTCGCGAGGTTCTGGCCGCAGCCGCTCGCCTTGCCTGTGGGCACCTTTACTGCCCAATCATCTTGTGCGGGCGGCGTGCGCGACGCGCGGAGCTCCGGGTTGAGCGCCTCGACCTCCTTCGTCGTGACGCCACACGCCTGCGCGACCGTCGCGAGCGCGATGCCGGGACCGACGGGCACGTCCTCGCCCTCGAGCGGCGGCTCGACGCCGACGTCCTGGTACCCGAACGCCGCCATGTTGCGCGCAACGATCGCTGCCGCGAGGATCTTCGGGACGTACAGCGTCGTCTCCCACGGGAACGAGCCTTCGAGCTTGGAGAGCGCCCAGTAGTCGTTGGTGTTGTACCGGCGCACTGCCGAGAGCACGCCGCCGTAGCCCATGTTGTAGCCCGCCATCGCGAGCTCCCAGCTTCCGAAGCGTCGATAGAGGTCGGCGAGGAAGTCGGCCGCAGCCTCGGTCGCGAGCGCCGAGCTCATACGCTGATCGACCCAGCGATCCTGCGAGAGGCCGTAGATCTTCCCGGTCTCGGGCATGAACTGCCAAAGGCCCATCGCACCGACGGGTGACCGCGCGACCGGCTCGAAGCCGCTCTCGATCATCGCGAGCCACGTGAGGTCCTCGGGCAGTCCCTTCTTCCGGAACACCTTGCGGATCGATTCGCGGTACCTGCCGGAGCGGCGGAACCACGTCGTGAGCGTCGAGCGCCCGCGCGGATCGTCCTTGAAGAACTCGAGGTACTTCACGACGCGCGCATCCCACCGGATCGGGAGATCGGGCATGTCGAGCTTCGCGAGCCACGACATGTCCTTCGCGCTTTCGCTTCCAGGCGGCGTACTCGCGGGCGGCACCGGCGAGAGGCCCGATGCGTGGACGCGCGGGCGATCTTCGGTCGTCGCGACGGGGAACGGCAGCTCCTGCGGCCACGACGAGCCGATCGCGGGCGATGCGGGCGGAAAGAGCTCGCGCTCGGCGGCGTGCAGCGCACGCAGCTCCGGCGTGTCTGCGCCGACCGACGTATCGTCGAGCGTCGGTCCGCCGGCGACCTGACGGCGCACGTTCGAGTCCTGCATGCGGATCGCGGTCTTCAGCGCAGACGGACCGCCCTTCGACGGCGTCGAGCCGACGGTCGGTCCCTTCGCGGTCTTCGCGGACGCCGAAAGCGTCGAGGCGGGCTTCGCCTTGCTCGACGTGGCCGCGGGCGGCGCGGCCGACGCCGGCACGGCCGACGCGAGCGCGACGGCGACGACGAGCACGCCGAGCGGCAGGTTGCGGCGACGACTCGACCCCATGCGCCGAGTGTTCCCACTTCGGCAAGCGGGCGTCAAATTCACGGCCGGAACCAGGTATTTTGCGTCTCCGGACGCGCTACTTCCAGGACGCCATGAAGTTGTCGACGGAGTACGAGAACGGAGCGACGGCCTTGTCGACGTGGGTCACTCCGACCCCGACCATCTGCGGGTCGCCGGCCGCGGCGCCCGCCGGGAAGGACAGGTCGCGATCCACGGCCGTGCCCTGGTCCATGCGCGCCTTGACGTGAACGGGCGCGCGGTAGTCGATGGTCACCTCGAAGTGGTGCCACGCATTGTCGGTCGGCGCGAGCGTCGTCGCCTGGTACTTCACGCCGGCGAGGTACTCGGCGAACACGAACCTCGTCCCCGCGATCGCGATGTGGAAGGCGAGCGGCGACCCGGCCGTCGCGCTCCTCGCGGTGGCGACCTCGATGTCCTGCGCCGTGACCGGGCCGTCGACCCTCAGGTCGAGCGCGTACGTCACGACGTCGAAGTGTCCTCCGAGATTCTTCTGGAGCCACCCGTACGTGTTCGTCACGTTCGGCATCGTCGCGTGTGCGACGTGCGCGTGGAGCGGATCGGCGTCCGTACCGAGCGTCAGGAACTTCGTCGGCGCGGTTGCTCCCGGCCATTCGGCGATGAGGTCTCCGCGCTCGAAGTCGCTGCAGAAGAGGAAGCCGGCCACCGGGCAGATCTTCGGAGTGCCCGCGGCGCCGTCACCGACCGGGCCGCCGTCCGCAGCGCTCGCGCCGGCTTCGCCCGCGCCCCCGTCGCCCGCATCGGAGGGATCGTTCTCTGCCGCGCCGAAAGAGCCGCATGCCGGGACGAGCATGCACGCGACGAGCGTGACGGCGAGACGCATCCCTCGCATCTTAGCCTCGCAAACGCCTCAGCGCTTCAGCCAGATCGTCTTCGTCGGATCGCGCTGCGCGGAGGTGGGCGCGTGGGCGCCGGGCGCATCGATGAACTCGAGGCCTTCCGCCGGTTTCGTCGTGGCGTCGGCGCTGGCGGTCGCACCGTTGGCCGGTGTGCTCGTCGTGGTGGGTGCGCGCGCCGACACGGGCGTCGCCGAAGGGTTTCCGCCGAGGTCCTGGTCCTCACCTTCGCCGCCCGGCAGCGCGGGGAGCAGCGCGACGTCGAAGCCCACGGGCACGTGGTAGATCTCCGTCGTCGGCGGGTAGAAGTCCTTCGCCTCTTCCTTCTTGCTCGTGCCGTCCGGGTACTTGATCAGCCGCGAGCGCTTGATGCGGTAGCCCTTGATGCCGTGCTGCTTCACGAGCACCGTCTTGCCCGAGAGCGTCGGCTCCTCGACGACCTTGCGCTTGTACATGACCGTCGACTCGAGCTCGCGGCCGAAGCTCACGTCGACGGGGCGCATCTTCCCGAGCAGCTCGACGTGCATCTTGCCGCCTTCGGTCTTCGCGTGGACGACGACCGGGAACGGATGCGGGTTGCGCACCTTCAAGTCGACGCCGGGATACACGACCGTCGAGTCGAGCCCCATCGGGATGTACGCGCTCGGACGGGAGTGAGGGAGGCGCTCGAGCACGTCGAACCCGGCGAAGAATGCAGCCGCGTGGAACGTGGAGGCCGCCTGACAGGTGCCGCCGCCGACGCCCTCGACCATCTCGCCCTTGAAGATCTCCCAGCTCTTGGCGAAGCCGTTCGATTCGCTCCGCTCGCCGACGATGGTGTTGAAGCTGATCA
>JAQBQJ010000033.1 GCA_028287065.1 Labilithrix sp.
ACGCGCGTTGCGCGCGGGAGCGTGCTCCGAGTTTCGCTCACCTAATGGAGTCTCCGACCCGACCTGCCACCTGATCCCGCAATTTCAGGCGTATTCCGAGCACGTGAGTCGGTCGGACGAGGGTGAAATGGCGGATCGCCCTCGAAGGTCGGATCGGAGATCTCCCATTGGTGAGCGAAACTCGAAGGGCGCTACCGCCGGCGAAGCCGGTGGGAGCGCGCTTCGAGTTTCGCGAACGGCGACGCGGGTCCAGCGAGGGATAGAGGCGAAACCCTCCAGCTCTCGTTCCGCGTCTCCGCGCCTCTCTTTCAATCTCGGATTTCGCGCCTTCGCGCTTTTCTCGGACTTCTCCGGTCGCGCTAGCCCGCGCGCGATTCGGCTTCTTCGATTTGCGACAGCGCCACCGCCAGCGCGTCTTTGGCGCGGTCCAGCGATGTCTTGTCCGCTTCGATCTTCGACGTCGCCTTCTCGAGGCGCGTCGTCTGCGTCACGAGGTGGGCCTTCGTCTCGTCGAGGGAGTACTTCGTCGCCGCGAGGTCCGCCTCGAGGATCGCCACGCGCTGGCGCGCCGTCTCGAGGTCCTTCTCGAACGTGTTCCGCGATGCCGTCGTCGACGAGAGCAGCGCGTCGAGCTCCGACGCGCGCGTCTCCGTCTCGGCGAGCTTCGTGCGTGTCGCCTGGAGATCGTCCTCGAGCCCGGCGATCTGCGCGTCGGACGCCGTCTTGTTCGCGCTCGCCTGCTCCTCGATGCGTGCGATCCGCTCGGCAGCGTCACGCTCGGCAGCGTCGGCCTTCGCCGCGCCCGCCTGCTCGGCCGCGGTGATCTTCTCGATCGCGTCCTTCTCGGCAGCCTCCGCGCGCGCAGCGCCGGCGCGCTCCGCGGCGGCGACCTTGTCCGCGGCGTCCTTCTCGAGCGCGGCGATCTTCTCGGCGAAGTCCCTCTCGAACGAGGCGATCCTCTGCGCGGCCTCGCTCTCGGCCGCGCTCACGCTCGCGGACGCGGCCTCGCGCGCTGCCGCTATCTCGGCAGCGACGTTCGCCTCGACCTCGGCGACCTTCGCGTCGCGATCGGCCTCGAGCTCCTGACGAAGCGCGGCGAGCGCGGCGTCGTGGCGCTGGGTGGTCTCGGTCGTCGCCTCTTCGTGCGCCCTGCCGAGCGCCTCGAGCTTCTGCTCGTGCTCGGCGCGTGCACGCTGCATCTCGTCCTGGTGGGCGCGGTGCAACGTCGCGAGCTTCTGCTGGTGTTCGCCGACGAGCGTCTTCTCGCGTGCGGCGAGCGCCTCGGCCTGCGCCTCTTCGGCGGCGCGCTGCGCCGTCTCGAGCGCCGTCTGCTTCTCCGTCGCGGCCTCTTCGAGCTCGCGCGTCCGCTGCGCTTCGAGCTCCGCGAGCGCGCTCTCGCGGGACTTCCGCTCGATGTCGAGGTTCTGCGCGTGCTCTTCCCCGAGCGTCGCGAGGTTGGCGTCGCGCACGGAGATCTCCTGCGCGTGCTTGTCGCGGAGCTCGGCGAGCTCCTTCTTTACGGCCTCGGTCTCGGCGTTCGCGCGCTCCGCGCGACGCTTGAAGTCCTCGCTGGCCTTCTTCGCCTGCTCCTTGTCGGCCTGGAGCGACTCGATCTTGTCCTGCTTCTCGGCGAGCTCGCGCTCCTGCTCGAGGACCTTGTCGTCGAGATCGGCCTTCAAGCGCTCGAACGCGAGCGACTTGTCGCGGACGTCGACGATCTCCTTGTCCTTCTTCGCGAGGCCTTCGCGCAGGGAGAGGATCTCCTTGTCCTTCTTGTTGAGCGCCTCGCGCAGATCGAGGAAGTCGCGGCTCGAGACGCCGCCGGCCTTGCCAGCGGCGCCAGCAGTGCCGGCCGCGACGAGTCGTGTCTTGAGGTCCTCGTTGTCCTTGCGGAGCCGCTCGAGCTCCTCGGCATCGGCGCCGCCACCGGCGTTCGCCGCGGCGCTGTCGGCTTCGGCGCGTGCGCGTTCGGCGTCGCTCTGCGCGCGCTCCAGCGCGTTCTCGAGCTCGCGGATCTTCGCCTGCGCGGCCTCGACGTCGCGCTGCAAGCCCTCGGCGAGCTGTGCGGCTCCGTCGTCCGCCGGCGGCGCGTGACTGATCGCGCGGGGTCGATCGCTCGTACGCGGGATCGGCGCCTCGCTCACGGCGCGCAGCGCGGCATCCAGCGATGCGCTGCCGTTGCCGTTGACATGCTCGAGATCGCCGGCGACGGGGGGCCGCGTCGAACGACGACCCGGACGCTGCGACGGCATCTCCTCGATCACGATGTCGCTGTCGAGCTCCTCGGCCTCGGCGCTCGCGGCGCCAGGCGACCCGGGCGCACCGGCCCGCGGCGGCGGGTAGCCCGTGGGATGATCCGGCTCGACGTCGTCGGCCGACGTCTGCTGCGGCGGACGATGGCTCTCGACGTTCGCCGCCGGAGGGCTCGACGCGCCGCCGGCGACCAGCGGGAACGGGACGAACGGCTGGATCCGCGCCAGCAGATCGCCGAACGCGATCGGCTTGTGGACGTAGTCCTCGGCGCGCGTGCGCAGCTTGCGATGCTGCTCGAACGTCTCGTCGCTCGACTCGCTCGACATGATGATGAGCGGGACGTCCTTGAGCGACGGATCCTTCTTCAGCTTGTTGCAGACGGAGAAGCCGTTCATCCGCGGCAGCTCGATCGACAGCAGGATGAGATCCGGCCGCGCCGAGGTCGCCTGCTGCAGGCCGGCATTTCCGTCGTCGACGACCTGCACGTTGCAACCGAGCTTCGTCAGCTCGTTGCGCAGGTCGGCAGCGAAGGTCGCATCGCTCTCGAAGACGAGGACTTTCTGCCCCATGAGGAACGCGAGGATATCAGCCTGCGGGGTGTCGTGCGCGCTTCTCGTCGTGGCCGCTCGTTCCGGTGCGCTTGGCCAGCTCGCGCAGGACCGCTTCGAGCGAAACACCCCGCGATCGAAGCGCGACCATGACGTGGAACACCACGTCGGCGGCCTCGGAGACGACGCGGTCGTCTTCCTCGGCGGCGACGGCGCGCGCGAGCTCGCCGGCCTCTTCGACCAGCTTTTCGCCGATCTTCGCGGGCCCGCCGTCGTAGAGGCTCTTCACGTAGCTCGCCTTCGCGTCACTCGCCTTGCGCGCTTCGAGGACCGCTTCGAGCCGCGCGAGCAGCGTGGGCGCCGGGACCTCGGCATCCGACACGCGGACACTTCCGCCCGCGAGCTCCGCGCGCCGGAAGAAGCACGTCGCGGCGCCGGTGTGGCACGTCGGCCCGTTCGGCTCGACGAGGTAGACGAGGCAGTCTGCGTCGCAGTCGACGAGGACCGCCTTCACCGCGAGCGTGTTGCCGCTGGTGCGTCCCTTCTCCCAGAGCTCGCCGCGCGAGCGGCTCCAGAATGTCGCGCGCCCCGTCTCGAGCGTGAGCTTCACGGCCTGCTCGGTCGCGAACGCGACCATTCGCACCGCGCCCGTGAGGTGATCCTGCGCGACGACGGGGATGAGTCCGTGCTCGTCGAAGTCCATTAAGGGGCTACTGTAGCCCCGAATGATCCGCGCCGAGCTCGCCTTTGCGACGCCCCGCAAGCTCCCCAAGGCGAGCAGCGTGAACGGCCGCGTCGTCGTCCTGGACGTCGCGTTCGCCTCGGAGGCGTCGGGCGGCGGCTTCGAGAAGATCACGAAGCCGTTCATCGACGGCCTGGGATCCCGGCTGGTCGCGTGGGTCGATCACCACGACCACACATTGCATGCACAATACAAGCAGGACGACCGCTTCGTCCTCGCCACGAAGGCCGAGCACGGCGCGTGTCCCGAGATGGTCACGCCGGAGCTCTGCAAGCGGGTCGGGCGCGTCGACACGATCGTGTGTCACACCGACTTCGACGGCCTGTGCAGCGCCGCGAAGTGGCTGCGCGAGGGCCTCGAGCCGTACCCGGGCGCCGACGACGACGCGCGAGCGATCGACACGCGCCTCGGGACGCCCTCGCCCACGGCGCGTCGTTTCGATCGCGCGATCCGCGCGCGTGGACGCGATCCCGGGCTCCTCGGCATGGTCGTGCGGCACCTCGCGAACGGCCTCGCCGACGATTCGCTGTGGCACGACATCGATGCCGCCGGCGCGGAGCTCGAGGCGGTCGAGAAGGCCACGGCCGAGCTGGCGCGCGGCTATCGCAAGATCGCGATCGCGAAACCGACCTTGCAGCGTTGCACGTCGATCGCGTTCCTCGATGTGACCGGACGCCGCATCCGTTACGACAAGACGATGCTGCTCCTCCTCGGGCAGGAGCGAGCCTCCATCGCCGTCCTCCTCGACGGGGACACGCTCACGTTCGCGGCGCCGTTCGACAGCGGCCTGAATTTCCTCGAGTTGCTCGGTCTTTCCGGGGGAATGCCCACGCTGGTGTCGGTACAGAAGGACCGCCTCGACGACGCGTTCACGCGCCTCGGCGTGCCCCGATCCGACATTGACGCGCTCCCCACGACCTGACGCGGCGCGGCGGCCCCTTACGGAAAACCGCAAAGTGCGCGTTGCATAGCTGCACCGACGACCTTGCAGGGATGGAAAGTTCGTTGACCCTGGGTGGGCGCCAAGTGATAACGCGCCCTTCCAACGTTGAAATGGCCATCCCTGTGCTCGTTGCAGGGACGAAACGCAGGGTGGGGTGTCGTCATGGTCGCAAAAGCTTGGGGAGAGCGGGTCGACTCGAAAGCGTCCGAACGGACGTTGAGGGGCGCGGTTCGGGCGTCGCAAGTGGTTGGAAGCCCAGCTCCCATCCTCAAGCGCGGCGTCGAGGAGATGTTCGTCCAGAACGACACCGTGTCGCTCTGTCTCCTCTTGAACCGCCGCACGAAGACGATGCGTGTGATCGACTTCCGCGCCGGCCCGAGCCACGCGAAGCGGATCTTCGTTCTGCGTCTCGCGAAGCGCGAGGGGATCGAGAAGGTCTACACGCTGGTCGAGCGCGACGAGGTGAGCACCTGGGTGAAGCTCGGCTTCGCGAAGGAAGCGAACATCGCCGGCTTCTACAAGCGCAGCGACGCGTTCATCCTCGGTTGCTCCGTCGACGCCGCGAACGTCGAGAACCAGCTCCGCGTGCCGATCGGCCTCGAGGAGGACGAGGATCCCGTCGCCGACGAGCCGTCGCCCGCGCATGACTTCGCCGAGAAGACGCTCGCCCATGCGAAGAAGCACGCGAAGGAGCTCAGCTCCGATGCGCACGCGCGCGCGCTGCCGCCGACGAAGATCGCGGTCGTCCGCGAGACCGACGCTGCGATCAAGAAGACGATCGACAAGGCGATCCGCTCCGGCCGCGCGCTCACGGCGTTCGAGGCCTTCGGGCGCGACGTCGAGCGCCGCTTCTTCCACCTCACCAGCCGCGGCGGCTTCGAGCTCGTCGCGTCGACCGAGTCGCAGTCGTGCTTCGGCAACGCGTTCATCGAGCTCCTCACCGGGCCGAAGTCGGAACCCGAGCGCGTCGCGACGATCGCCGCGCTCCGAACGCTCTGCGACAAGCTGCTCGCCGAGGGTGTCGTGAGCTGCTTTTCGATGTCGCCGAGCGACGACGTCGCGCTCGCGACGGCGTTCGTCTTCAACGGCTTCCGCCGCACGGGCCTCCTTCAGAACCACGTCACCGTGGGCGGCGTCCGCAGGGACGCGATCGTGTGGTCGCGGAAGCTCGCGAACCCCGCGGACGAGTGACCGCCGGCTCAGCGACGAGTCAGGGGTGTCTTCGGCGCGAAGCGACCGGCCGCGGCTCGCGCGCGGACAAGGCGCGCGTCTTCGCCATCGCGCGCGGCGAGGCCGTCGAAGCTGTCGCCGCAGTCGAGATCGCCGCGCACGCCGGAGACACCACGCAAGCAGCCGCAGAGCGGTGCGCCGTCATCGGCAATCGCGTCGTCGCGCTGCTCACAGGCTTCATCCGCTGAAGCCGCTCTCGCCCGCGGCCCTCCGGGGTCGCGGGCGGGGTCGCGGTCGCGGGCGGGGTCGGGGCCATGCGCTACACGCCCCTCTAGGCCAACTGACGCCGCCCAGGTCGCATCCGCGCCGAGTCAGGCGTGTCTTCGGCGCGAAGCGCCGTTCGCCGAAGGCGAATCACGCCGGGCAGGTCGCATCCCGGGGAGCCTCGCGAAGCGAGGGGCGGAGCCCCACTAGCGTAGGGGCGGAGCCCCACCAGGTCACGGCTGCGTCGTCGCGACCTCGGCGCAGCGGAGCGCCGCGGTCTCGCCGATCGGGCTGCACAGATACAGCGTGCTCTGGCCGTTCTTCACGCGCGCGACGTAGTACGTGTTGTCGTCGATCTTGTTGATGTGCGTATAGACGCTCGCGCAACCCGTGGCGCAGAGAGCGACGACGCCGAACACGAGGGTCTTCATCGGTCCACCTCCACGACGTCGATCTCGTGGCACTGGCCCTTGCCCGGCGCTGCGGGGCAGAGCCACGCCTGAGCGCGATCGTTCTTCGAGCCGACCACGTAGATCCATCCGGTCTTCGCCGGCGCCGTCGCGAAGAAGAAGTTACGGCTGCACGCCGTCGTGGCGAGCGCGAGCAGCGAGACGAGCAAGAGGACGAGTCGAGCCGACATGGCGATCAGACGACCACGTTCGACCCGAGCGCGAAACTTTTACGCGTGCACGGGTGACGACCGAAACGATTCAGGCTGCGCGGCCGCGCGCGCGCACGAGCGCATCGGCGCCCACGAGCGGCGGATGCGAGGGGTGCGGGGGATGCGACGGGCGGCTCGTACCGCTCTGGGCAGCCTGGCCCTCGAGGTGGTCCTCGATCTTCTGCTCGATCATCCCGTGGCAGGCCCCGCAGTCGCCGCCGGCGCGGCAGGCACGGGTCACGGCGTCGCGCGTGGTAGCTCCGCCGGCGATCGCGGCTTCGACTTCGGCTTCCGTGACGGCGAGACAAACGCACACGTACATGCAGTCCTAAAGATAATGAAACCCGTTTTCATTATCAAGGGCGAGCGTGGCATTTTGTCCGCATGTGATCCCGAAATAGCATGAAACCACGGCGGTTTACGCCGTGGTCTCAGAGGTATCACTTCAGGTCGCCGTAGCGCCTCGGAGCCGCCGATCGGGCGGGGTCCGCGCCTGCGCTACTCGCGGACCTGCTGCGCGAGGTAGTGAGCCTCGCCGAGCTGCTTCACGAGCTCGAGCTGCGTTTCGAGCCAGTCGACGTGCTCCTCTTCGGAGACGAGGATGTCCTCGAGCAGCTCGACGGTCCCGTTGTCGCCGATGGCGCGGCACTCGGCGATCGCCTTGTTGAGGCGCGGCACGGCTTCCATCTCGACGGCGAGGTCGTTCTTGAGCTGCTCGACGACCGTCTGGCCGATGTTGATCTTGCCGAGGCGCTGCACGTTCGGGAGCCCCTCGAGGAAGAGCACGCGCTCGATCAGCTGATCGGCGTGCTTCATCTCGTCGATCGACTCCTTGCGAATGTGCTCGTGGAGCCGCTTGTACCCCCAGTTCGAGCACATCTTGGCGTGCAAGAAGTACTGATTGATGGCGGTCAGCTCGCCCGTGAGGATCTCGTTGAGGAGGTCGATGACCTTCGCGTCGCCCTTCATGAAGTCATAGAGCCACCGCCGCGCGCAGCACGCAAGGAGAAGACGTGAAAGCGATGTTGAGATGCGAATTCAACAACGCCGGTACGGGCGGCGCGTGTCGCTACTTCTTCCCGCCGAGGTCGGCGATCCGGCGCATCAACGCGGGGTCCACCTTGCCCAAGGCTGCGTCGCACGGGGACGCGTGAGCCTGCATATACGAAAAGAGCAGGCACCGCTGCGCCTCGGGCGGGAGCTCGCGACATGCCGCGACGAACACCTCCGCGCGCGCCGGCGGACGCCGTTGCTCCGGGTCTGCTTCGTAGTAACGCACCAGATCCGCATGCGCCTCCTCGCACGACCTCGGGGAAGCCGCAGGCGCCTCGGGCGGTGAAGAAGCTGCTCCGCCACAGGCGGCGACGAGACAGACGAGACACACGAGGAGGAAGCGAGACGTCACGTCGTTCACCCTAACCCAAGTGCGTGCAGGCCGAACACCGCTCAGCGATCGGCCGCGAAATCCAGCGCGAGCCACACGTCGACGCCGTCGCGTCCGAGCCGATGCGCGCCGAGGACCCGAAGCGTGAGGCAACCGCATCGATCGCGCAGCTCGATGCCCGCGCGCGCGGCGACGAGCTCGCGTCGCGTGAGATCGGCGTCGGCGCCGAGCGACGTCGTGAAGGCGCGCGCCCATGGCACGACGACGCCCGCACCGCCGGTCGTGCCTTCCGCGACGAGGAAGCCCGACGCCGGCTCGAGCGGAGCGTCGACGAGCGCGCGGGCGAGGATCGGATCGAGGCCTTCGCGCGCGGCGACGTTCGCGAGCACGCGGAGGCCGTCGGCGCGACCGAGCCGTGCGCGCGCGACCGCAGCGAAGCCGTCGTCGCCCTTGGTGTCGCCCCCGAGCACCGTCGCGACGTCGGCCGATGCTCCGAGCCACGAGAGCGAGGCTGCCGCGCGACCGCGCGCGAGCGGACGGACCTGCGAGGCCACGCGGCGAGATCCGAACGCGGTACCGCCGGCGCCGCCGATCTCGAATGCCTCGCGGGAGCTCCATCGGCCGATCGTCGACGTGAAGCCTGCCGCGGCGAGCGGCGCCGTGCCGTCGACGCCGGACGCTCCACGCGCGGCGGTCATCCCGAGCAGGTCGTCGCCGCGCGCGTGCAGGATCGCGCCCTCGACGTACGGATCGATCACGTGCACCCACGGATCGTGCTCGTTCGATCCATACCGGCGCGCGAGCGGCGCGCCGAGGCGTGCGCGCGCCGAGGCGGCGCGATCGGTGCCGTTCCGGGTTCCGTTCGCCGCGACGTCCCCTGCCCCGCGGACCGCGACCGACGCCTCGAGCGCGTCGAGCGTGCCTACCGCGCGCGCGCCGATCTCGCCGCGCGCGAAGCTGAGCGCATCCCGCGACGCCGCGCCCGTCGTCCCGTCCGACGTGCGGAGCGAGCCGCCCTCGAGCGTGACGTCGTACGTGATCGCGGTGCCTGCCGCGCCGGACGCGCGCGCCGACACGATCGGGCCGGCGGCCTCGACGTCCGTGAGGTTTCCTCCTCGACGCGTGACGGCGCGCATCGCGGTAGACACGACGAACGGTCCGCCGCGCAGCGCGCCCTCCGCGGTCGCGCGGTCCCATCGTCGCGCAGCCGCATCGAGCTCCGTCGTCGATGCGACGCCTCGGTCACCGCGCAACACGTCGGCGTCCCATGCCAGCCCGAGCTCGCCGCTCGACGTCGCGCCGCGTGCGTCGACGAGCAACCCGTCGTCGTTCGTGGCGCCGCTGCCGCCGGGGAGCCTGTCGTAGCGGACCTTCGTCGTGCTCGAGGCCGTTCGCAGGCGCGCGTCGGCCACGAAGCCGCGCAGCACATAGGCGCCGCCGCGCAGATCGAGCGCGTTCTTCGCGCCGTGGCTCTTCCACGGCACGTGCACGCCGCCTCCCGCGAAGACGCCGTCTTGACCGCGGTACGCGAGATCGGGCGGGAGCACGCCGAGCTTCTCGTCCGATCGCAGCCAGAAGTACGGCAGCGGGAGGATGGGCACGTCGTAGAAGCGCAGCGTCGGGTTCTTGAGGATCAAGTCGCCGGGCGGCGCGACGATCGCCTCGTCGAAGTCGACCTTCAGCGGCGTACCGAGGCACGGACAGAACGCGAGCGAGCCCCTGCCGACGATCTCGATGCCGTAGCGCGTGCGCGTCAGCCTGATGCGCTGGCTCGTGAGATGGAACGGCGGCGAGTCGACACGCACGTTGCCGACGAGCTCGAGCGTGCGCTGGCGCGCATCGAAGCTCACCTCCTCGGCGCGCGTGC
>JAQBQJ010000047.1 GCA_028287065.1 Labilithrix sp.
CCGCGCGTGGAGCGAGGCGCTCGACAAGCACGACGTCGATGCGCTCGCGCCGCTCTACGCACCGCGCGTGAAGCTCTACACCGGCGATCTCCCGCGCGCCGCGGTGCTCGGCGCGAAGAAGCGTGCCCTCGGACCGGGCTCCACGTTCCGGCAGCAGATCACCTCGGAGATCGACGTCGAGTCCTCCGCGGGCGCGTTCTCGGTGTCGTTCACCAAGCGCTCCGGTCCAGCAGGCAAGCTGTCGGACGTACGCGCGACGCTCGTGATCGCAGGCGAGCCGCTCGCGATCACCGAGGAGCGAGATGCCGCGAGCGATGCGCGCGCGTCGACCGATGTCGACGATCGCTGCGGAGGCGCTGCGCTGAAGGTCGCCGTCTCGCTCCCGGCCGTGAAGAAGCTCATCGCCGACGTCGAAGCGGAGCTGCCGAAGCACCCCGAGCGCCGCATGGGAGGCATCGGTCCGATGCGCGAGGAGGACGGCCAGCTCACGGGCGGGCTCGGCGTCCACTCCGACGAACGGTACGAGGCGCTCGTCTGGTACGCGGTGAGCGCGGACGGGACGAAGCTCGATGTGAGCGCGCCGACGGCGTCTGCCGATCCGCTGCGCGTGCCGCCGGCCGACGCCGCGCGGGTCGCCGCGGCGTGTCGTCGTTCTTCGAGGTAGCCGCGATGCGCCGCGGATATCGTCCGCGCGATGGATGATTCCCCTCCGAAGGGCCTTCAGTCGCGCACCTGAAGCCGCCGGCAACGCGGCGTTGCCGTCGGTGTTACCCCCTCTTCCGGGGAATGTCGCCGCAGCGGTCGATCGCTCATGCTTCACGGAGCATCGGCCCATGCACTACTCCTTCGCCAGCTACGAGCTCGACACGCTGCGCTTCGAGCTGCGCCTGCACGGCGTGATCTGCCGGCTCCAGCCGAAGCCGCTCGATCTGCTCACGTTCCTCGTCGAGAACCGCGCGCGCGTGGTGCTCAAGTCGGAGTTGCTCGCGCATCTCTGGCCGGGGGTGTCCGTGACGGAAAACGCCCTCGCCCAAGCCGTTGCCTCCGTGCGCGACGCCATCTCGGACGCCGGCAGCGATGCGATCGTCTGCGTTCGCGGGCGCGGCTATCGCTTCGCGGTCCCGGTGATCGAACGCGTCGCTCGCATGCCGTCTGCGCCTCCGGGGGCGCGTGCGCCGGCGCCTGCCGTTGCTCGGCGTCTCGCCGAGTCGATCGCGGGCACCGCGAGCTTCCTCGTGAACGCGCACGAGAGGGCCGCGCTGAGCGCGCTGCTCGAGGGCGCGGCGTCGAACGGCACGACGGTCGTTCGCGTCGCGGCGATCTCGACCGGGCCGCTATCGACCTTCCGAAACCTCGTCGCCATGATCGCCGCGGCGCTCCCGCACGCGCGAATCGGCCGCGAGCGCCTCGCCGACTGGGTCGCGTCCGCCCCCGACGAGCACGCGTTCGTCGAAGGCGTCCTCGCGCTCTTCCGCGGCGACTGGCTCGAGCACTCGATGCTCATCGTCGAGGACCTCGAACGCGCCGACATTGCGAGCGTGCTGCTCTTCGGCATGCTCGCGCCGACGCGCAGGCCCGGGCGCTTGCTACTCGCGACGTGCTCCTTCGACGGCGAGCATCGGCAGGAGCTCCTCGGCGTCGAACGGCTTGTCGATCCGCGGGTTCGTCACGCGAGCTAAGAACTCGCGCACGCCGTGCCCGAATGGGCCACCGGTCATGAAGATCATGCGCTCGGCGAGCGCAGGCTTGTCCTTCGCGAGCAATGCATGCAGCTCCATGCCGGTCATCGTCGGCATGAGGAGATCGCAGAGCACGACGTCGTAGGCGATGTCTCGCGTCAGCTCGAGCGCGAGCGCGGCGCTCGTTGCCGTGTCGACCTGATGGTCCTTCAGGACCCTCTGGATCGACTCGCAGATCTCGCGCTCGTCGTCGATCACGAGCACGCGCAGCGCACGCGCCTGCGGTCCGGCCACCGGGGCCGCGCTCGACACGTCGATGGACGACTCGGGCGGCGCCGGCGGCAGCAAGATGCGGAACATGCTCCCTGCGCCCACGGTGCTCTTGACCTCGATGCGCCCGCCGACGCTCTCGACGATGCGATGGCAGATCGAGAGGCCGAGGCCCGTTCCCACGCCGACGGTCTTGGTCGTGAAGAACAGGTCGAAGATGTGAGGAAGCTGCTCGGCGGGGATCCCGCAGCCCGTGTCGTGCAGCTCCACCGACGCCATGCCCGTCGGATCGGTGCCGGTCACGATGCGGATCCGATGCTGCTCCGCGCTCCCGACGGGGATCGCCTGCGCGGCGTTCTGGATCAGGTTCAGGAAGACCTGCACGAGGCGCCCCTCGTTCGCGAGCACCGCAGGCACGGTGCCGTACTCCTTCGAGAGACGCGCGTGATGCCGGAGCTCGTTCTGGATGAGCGCGAGCGCCGAGTCCATCAGCGTGTTCACGTCGAGACGCGCGGGTGTCGCGGATTCGGCGCGCGAGAACGTGCGGAGGTCGCCGACGATCTGCTTCACGCGTCGCGCGCCCTCGCGTGACGCCGCGAGCGCCTTCGTCACGTCGGCGATGCGAGACTCCGTCAGCGTGCCGGTCGCCGCGAGCGTCGCGAGCTCCTCGGTGACGAACTGCAGATTCGACATGACGTACGCGAGCGGGTTGTTGATCTCGTGCGCCACACCCGCCGCCACGGTGCCCATCGTCGCGAGGCGATCCGCGACCTGCAGCTGGGTCTCGAGCTCCTTCAGCTCGCGGTCGTCCCGAGCGACGAGCACGATACCGAGCAGCGATCCGTCGGCCCCGCGGTGAGGCGAGCCGTTCACGGCCATGCGCACCGGCTCGCCGCGCGCAGGTCGGAAGAGCGTGTCCCGGTTCTTGAACGGCGTCATCGTCACGAGATCGCGGAGGCTCGCCGCGAAGGCGCTCTCCGTCTCGGCGAGCACGCTCTCGATCGGCTGGCCGACGAGCTCTCGTGCGTCGTGACCGAGCAGGCTTCCCATCGCGCCGTTCGCGCGCTGGATGATGCCCTTCGCGCTGAGCAGCACGACGCCGTCGACCATCGACTCGAGCGTCGCCTCGAGCAGGGCGCGCTGCTTCTCGTGATCGGCGAAGACGGTCCCGACCTCGACGGCCATGACGTTGAACATGCGCGCGAGCGTGTCGAGGGCGTCGCGCCGACCCGTCGTCGAAGCCCGTACGGAGAAGTCTCCCGCGGCGAGCGCGAGGAAGTTCTCGCTCAGGAGGGCGACGCCCGCCGACAGGTCCTCGTGGACGCGCTCGCGTTCCGCCACGAGACGCGCGAGCTGCTCGGCGATGACGTTGACGAAGAACGCGATCGCGTCGTCGGTGTCGCGCTGGAAGTTGCGCTGGAGGCGGACGGTGAAATCGCCCTTCGCGAGCCTCGTGAACGCCTGGACGAGGTCGTCCGGCAGGACGCGAGCCTCACGCTGCTCCATCCACGAGCTCGTCGGGGCGCCGGTCTCCTCGGGCACGTGCCGCTACGTCCTAGAGCTTTCCGCCCCGCGCCTTGTTCATCTCGGCGATCCACGGTCTCGCGTCCTCGAGCGAACGGAAGATCTGGGTCGGGATGCCCGGCTTCGTGAAGCCCTCGAACGGCGCCGCCGTCGCGAGCCCGAAGAACGTGGCGCCGACGAGCGCGAAGCACGTCGTGAGCATCGTGCTGGTCTCGGTCTCGTACACGGTACGCGCGCTGCCGTCCTGAGAGAGCACGCGGTCCATGAAGATGACCGCCGCGCCTCGGTAGCCGACCTTCTCCCAGTGCTTCGTCTGGAATGCGAGGCTCTGGCGCGCGGTGTGCTCGTCGTCGTGGACGTCGACGTTGGGGACGACGGCGAGGATCTCCGGCTCGATGACGTAGAACTCCGCGTTCTCGCTCGAGCCCACGTGCGTCCACTCTTCGACCGGTATCACTTGCCGCCCTCGTGCTCCCCGATGCGTGTGCCTTGCATCTTTGCCATGAACTCCGCACGACTGCTCACGCCGAACCGACGGTACAACGTCTTCACGTAGTGGTGCGTCGTGTGTGGGCTGAGGCCGAGCTGGCTCGCGATCTGCTTCTCGCTCGCGCCGGTCAGCAGCGCGGCGCCCGTCTGCCGGAGCCGCGGGGCGAGGTCGACGTCGTCGAGCGCCGCGGCCGAACGCGCCTCGGCGCGCGTCTCGAGGCCACGGACCACGTCGCGGATCTCCGCCCGCAGCTGGTCGTTGTCCCACGGCTTGGTGAGGTAGCGACCGACGGCGCCGGCGTTGATCGCCTCGACCGCCGACGCGAGCGTCGCGAATCCGGTGAGCAGGACGCGGACCACGTGCGGATGATGCTGCCGCACGTGCGACACGAGCTCGATGCCGCTCATCTCCGGCATGCGGAGGTCCGAGACGATCACGTCGAAGTCGCGCGCGGCGAGCAGCGCGACCGCCTCGGTGGGCGAGGTCGTGGCGACGATGTCGTAACCCTCGTCACGCAGCGCGCGGCGCAGCGATTCCAGGATCTCGGGTTCGTCGTCGACGAGCAGGAGCGAGAGCGCCGTCACGTCGAGGAGGATAGTCGATGCCGGGGACGCCGCCCGTCCCCTGATCAGGGGGCGGTCAGCAGCCCGCGAATTTGCACGATCGCGAAGACCTGCGAGTCAGGTGCCGTTGCCGTTGCTCCCGAGCGAGTGCACCCAATTGATCACATCGGCGTCGATGCGCGTGAAGTGATCGACGCCGCGATCCGGCTCGGGCTGGCGCGCGACGCCGATGAGCTTGTGGGTCTTCTTGCCGTTGGCGGTGAGGAACAGTCCGGCCCCCGAGTCGCCGCCTTCGGAGAAGATCTTCGTCACGATCCCGTGCTCGTAGCCGTACTTCTCCGCGGAGGACGTCTCGAGGCCCTCGAGGAGCGTGAACGGCGCATCGACGGCGATGTACTTGCGGACCATGATCGCGGCGACGACGGTCTTGTCGTCCTTCACCATGCCGCTCACGTCGGTGAGCTCGGCGTAAGCCGCCAGCGCGATCGGCTCGGCGAGGATGATCACGCCGAAGTCGGGCTTCGCGACGTCCTCGTAGTCGCCGTCGTACATGATGACGCGTGAAGCGTGGCTCTTCGTCTTCCCGTCCGAGAGCGGCGCGATGACGTCCCACGAGCGGGCGTTCTTCGGATCGAGGCAATGCGCGGCGGTGACGACCATCGTCTTCGAGATGAGCGTGCCGGTGCACAACCCGCGGCCGTCGATGACGACGTGGACGACCTCCGTGATCTTCGCTTCCGGCGGCGGGGCGGGTGCGGGCGGTGGCGATCCGTTGCCGCTCGACGGCGTGGCTCCCGTGCCGGAGGGCACGAACGGCGCCGTCGGCGAGCCGTCGCCGTCGCCGCCGCCGCCGCCGCCGCCGCCGCCGCCGTCGTTCGACGCGTCGGTGGATGTAGAACTACAGCCAAGGAGGATCACGAGCGGCAGCGCATGCAGGGCGGGGCGCATCGCGGGGTCGAGGTGCAGATCGCGCGCCAGGGCACATGTGCCGAAAGACTGCGGAGGGCACGTGTGCGGTGCGATGGCGACAGCCCCCGCGCTGACGGCCGGGCGATCCAGCCGGCGGCGGAGAGGAAATTTCGGCTCGGGTCGAAAGCAGCGGCGCGCGCGCCTAGGCGTCCTGGTCGACGCGGTCGATCGACGCGACGATTGCGGCGATGAGATCGCTCGGCGTGAGCGGCTTCGTCCGGAAGTCGTCGGCGCCGCATTCGCGCGCGAGCTGCTCGATCGCCGTGAGCGCGTTGTCGGGCAAGTCGCCAAGGCGATTGGCTGCGGCACGATGGCCGGCTTGGCGCGGCCTCAGTCTGCCGGCGCCGGCTTCGGTGCGACGGGCGGAGGCAGATCCGCGGACGTGAGCGTCTTGATCGTGGCGGCCTTTGGCGCGGGAGGCGCCGTCGTCGGGCCGGCAGCGGGCGCTCCGCTCGCGCGTGTCTTCGCGCGCTCGGGCGGAGAGCTCGAGACCGTGACGATCTCCTTGTAGAGCCGCTGCGCAGCGGCGCGCTCGCCGAGATCCCACTCGGTGTCGGCGAGGCCGAGCAGCGCCGGCGAGTAGCTCGGGCTCGTCGCGAGCGCCTTCGTGTAGCTCGCCTTCGCGCCGGCGAGATCACCCGCGGCGCGCGACATCTCCGCGAGCGACGCATGGGCCTCGGCGTTGCCGGGGCTGACGACGAGCGCGCGCTCGAGCAGCGTGCGAGCTCGCGCCGTGTCGCCCGAACGGCGCGCGGCGGATGCGCGCGTGAGCAGCTCGGGAAGCGAGAGCTGCGCGTCGGCCGCGGTCGTCGCGGGAGCCTTCGCGCCCGTGGTGTCGGCGGTGACCTTCGCCGAGCTCGCGGCCGAAGGCGCCGGCAACGTCATCGGTGCGGTCGTTTCGGAGGTGCTCGACGCCGGCGCGGGCCCCGTGCTCGCGACAGAGGAAGGCGCAGACGACGCGGTCGCGGTCGAGTCGACCGGTGTGGGGGTTGCCGCTTTTTCCGGGGGCGGCGCGGGCGTCGCTGCCGGCGCGCTCGGCGGCGTTCGCACCGCATACGCGATGCTCCCGACGACGACCGCGATCGCGGCGAGCGGCAACAGCCAGCCTCGACGTGGCTCGGCGTCGTCGCGCGCCGGCTGACGCGCAACGGCGGCGACCTCCTTCGCGGTGGTCGTCTCGTCGCGGGTCTCTTCACGCGGGAAGGGCGTCGGCCTCTTCTTCGGCGGAGGCTCTTCGCTCTTCTTCGGCGGAGGGTCTTCGCTCTTCTTCGGCGGAGGCGCCTCGCTCTTTGCCGCGGCGGCAGGCGGCTCTTCGCTCTTCTTCGGCGGGGGCGCCTCGCTCTTCGCCGGCGGTGCCACGCTCGCGCGCGCCTTCGGGAGCGGCGGCGGCGGACCCGTCGGCGCCGGCGGCATCCGCGAAGGTTGCGGCATCGCCGGCATCTGGATCACGGTCAGGTCGCGGACGGAGAGCACCTCGTCGTCGCTCGTGTCCGGTGCCGGCGCAGCAGCCGGAGCAGGAGCCGGTGCCGGCGCCGCACGTGCCGGCTCGGCCTCGAGCGCCGCGAGCAGCGCGGTCTTCGTCGCGAACGTCCGCGCCTTTCCGTCGGCATCGACGATCGTCCACTTCTGTTTCGTCGCGTAGACGATCGCAACGTCCTCGACGGTGCCGCACTTCTCGCAGCGCGCGCTGCTGCGATCGCCGTCGCGAACGAGCGTCCGCTCGCCGCCGCACGTCTCGCAGCTCGTCGGCACGACGCCGTCCGTGTTCCCGTTGATGCTCGAGCCCATGAGACCATGAATAGTCCCACCTCCCGGAGCTGGACGAAATACGCGCGCACTTCGTGCGGCGTTACTTCACGGACGCATGGAGGAGCTCTGCGGCGGCGCGGCGCGGCGGACGCGCCCGCAGCGCGGCGACGTCCCAGGCGGCGAGCTGAGCCGCGGCGAGATACGTGCTTTCCATGAAGTCGAGCAGAGCTCGATCCGGGTCGTTCGCCGTCCGAACGGCCTCGTACGGGAGGATGAACTCCCCGAGGGCCTCCGCGTACGCCGCTCCTCCCGGCTGGATCTTCGCCTTCGGGAGCCCCTCCGGCTCGGGGACCGCATACGCATAGAAGACCGCCTCTTCGACGCGGCCCTTGTCGAGCCAGTCGCCGCCCGGCCAGAAGCCGTGGCTGATGACCTCGTGGGAATAGGCCTCGCGCATCACGGGGATGTCCGGAGGAGCCGGGTTCGGTCGACCCGAGAACCGCGTGACCGCGAGGTCGAACGCGCCCCAGTAGAAACCGATCGGGCTGCATTTGCCCACGAACCGGCCCCGATGGATCTCGAACACCCGGTCGACGCTCAAGAGGACGCGGTGGAACCTCTCCATGCTCTTCGGGTCGTACGCCGAATGGCTGCGGTCCTCGGTGAACGGGGTCGTGTCGCTGACCTCGACGGGGACGGGCCACACGTGCGCGCTCACCTCGAGCTTCGCGAGGGCGGCCATCAGCCGAGCGTAGAAGTCCGCGACGCTCATCGGCTCGAGGTCGAAGCTCTCGATGCGCTTGTCGTTCCTCTGCAGCACGAGACGGTGCACGTCGAAATCGAAGGTCATCGTGAGGTGACGATGGCCGACGGGCGTCGACAGCGTGAGCCCCTGCGACGTCACGCGAAGCGCGACATGCCACCAGTGGTTCACGTAGGGCTTCTCCGCGAGCGCCACCTTGCCGACGATCTGCGTCCAGCGATGCACGGTGAGGTAGGTCGGCTCCCACGACGAGAGCGCGAGGGCAGGCCAATCTGCGTGCTCCATGCCGCTATCTATCGAGCGGAGGATCCCGATCGTCAATGCGACGACGACGGCTCGCGGGCTGACCTTATGGAGCTACGGTACGGGCGTGAAGACAACGTCGGTTGGGGAGAGGATCCGCGCTGCGCTTCCGGACGCGAAGGCGAGCGTCACGCTCGAGAAGACCGTGCGTGATTGGCTGCTCGCCGATCAGGACTTCAACGTCTGGTTCCTCGAGACCACGAAGGGCACGCTCGACGACTCGAAGCTGATGGCGCTCCTCGGCGGCTATGGCGACGATCAGGACGCGGTCGGACGCGCGTGGGACACGTTCGAATCCGACCGCGACGAGGCTGCGCTCACGAAGGTGCTCGCGACGTCGACCGAGGTGATGGCGGCGCTCAAGTTGAAGTGAGCGCCGCCGCCGTCAGGGCTTGCCCTGACACGGCGCGACGCACTTCTGCTCGGCGATGCAGTCGGGCTCCGCCGTGCAGGCCGTCGACAGGGCTTCCTGGCACCCGCCGCCCTGACCGACCGCTTTCTGCAGGCACGTCGTGCACGCCTGATCGGGCTGCGACGGCGTCGCCTTGCAGGCGGTCGCGGCGCAGTCCGTCGCGCACGGTCCGATGCCGGCGTCGGCTCCGGTTCCCTTGCAGCTGCAGTCGAGCAACGTGTCCTGGAACACCTTGTAGCCCTGCGGGTGGTTCGTGACGCAGCACTGGCCGCACTCCTGCAGCGTCGCCTCCGCTTTGCAGGCGGTGTCCGGATTCGACGGCGTGCTCGAGTCGGTGTCGTCGACGACGCCGGAGTCCTTCGGAGCGCCGGTGCCCGGCGTGCCGCCTTCCTTCGCGCCCGCTTCGTCGGGCGTGGTGGTGGTTGTCGTCGTGGTGCTGGAGCACGCAACGATGACCCCCGCGAGGGAGACGACGGAAGAAAGACCAAAGAAGAGCGCGCCTTTGTTCATACGGCTCACCTTGCATCGCCCCGTTCCGGAGGCAAGTGGTCGCTACCTTGCCGCACGAGCGGGCATCGGCTCGGTGCACGCGGGCGCGGACGTCCAGTTGCCGCACGAGATCACTGCGCTCGAGACGCACGACTCGCGACGCAGCGCGCTCAGGGCTTCTTCGTCTTCGGGAAGCCGCTCCACACCGCGCTGTATTCGCACGCGGGGCTCCACATCAGCCATCCGACGCCGCCGGTCGACTCGGCGCTCTTCGCCTCGGCCACGACGTACGCCGGTCCGTAGTTGCTCGAACGGAGCGGGAACGCCTGGAGCCACGTGCGGAAGATCGTCGCCGCGCCGGTCGGCTTGATCAGCTTCACCGCGGCGGTGTTGCCGATCCCGACGACCTCGGGATGCTCGCCGGGCTCCGCGAAGCCCATGTAGCCCTTGTTGTAGTGGGACGGATACGACATCAGGCTGATCGCGTCCGCTTCGGGCGCGACGGTCGGGATGTGCTGGCCGAGGTACTCGATGTCGTTCGGATCGCCCGTCGCGGCCACACCGAAGAAGTCGAGGGACAGCGCGGCGCCCGCAGCCGAGGTCACGGCGTGCACGCGCTTCACGAAGTCGCGGATGATCTTCGAGCGCTCTTCCTTCGGGGGGAGCACGGCGACCTTCGAGCTGAGATGGACGGGAAAGCGCACGTAATCGAGCTGGATCTCGTCGGCGCCGGCCTCGATTCCTTCCTTCGCGAGCGCGATCGCGTAGTCCTGCGCTTCGACGTTCGTCGGGTCGAGCCAGTCGACGTGGATCGGCTTGCCGGTCGGCGCGAACTTGATCGACATGCGCGCGTCCTTCGCGTGCTTGTCGGTCCACGGATCGTGGAAGCAAGGGATCCGCAGGATGATCCGGATGCCGCGCCAGTGCGCGAAGCGGATCGCGCGTGCGAGGTCGGGGATGTGAAGCGTCTTGATGGCGCCGGTCTCGGCGACGAGCGGCACCTTCGACGGGTAGTTGATGTACCCCTCGTAGTCCTTCCCATCGAGGACGACGGCGTTCAGGCTTCGCTCCGCGAGACGATCGAGCGTGTCGACCCACTTGATGCCCGCGTACGGACCGGTGACGAAGACACCGCGCAGCGTCTTGTCCTCCGGCCATCCGAGGCGCTCGTCTTTCGGATCGTCGTGGATGACGCGCGTGGTCAGCCCCGGGATCTCGATCTTCTTGCCGGCGCTCACGCCCGTCGGATTCTTCTTCACGATCGCGTTGGCGAGCTCGGTGGAGGTGTAGAGCTCGCTGAGCGGCAGGTACGCCGTCGCGATCGATGCGGCGGTCTCGCCGGCGGCGACCGTGTGCATCACCTTCGGCGGATCGTCGCTCGTCACCGCGCCGCCCTTCGGCACGTGCGTGCGGAAGAATTCGGCGAGCTCGCCGGGAGGCGACGGCACGCTCACGTCGTATTTTCCGGGCTTTCCTGGGTTTCCCGCGTGCGCGGTGGCGCGCTTCTCGGCGGCCGGAGCACCGGCGTCGACGTCGCCCGCAGTGCTCGACGCGCTCTGCGCCGCGCGTGGCGTGACGGGCGCCTCGAGCGCCGCATCGCGCCCGGTGGCGGGCGCGGTCGTGCGCGAGGTGCAGGAAGCGAGAACCAGCAGACCGACGACGACGAGGGACCTACGCATCGATGGACGAATCGTATCCGAGTCTTCGCGGCCGGGCGAAAGACGAGCGACGGAAGCGCGCGTTGCGTGCTCCGTCCCTCATCGCACACGCGTCTCAGCGCTTCTGGACGTGGAGATCGTCCCGGACATCCTTCACGCCGCCGGTCGCCTTCGCCGACTTGATGAGAGCGTCCTTGGTCTGCTGATCGGGCACGACGCCGATGATGGCGATGCGGTCGTTTCCGTCGTCGATGATCGTGATCTGGCTGATGACGGCCGCCGAGGTCGGGCGGTCCTTCATCAACTTCGCGCGCACGGCGTCGGCGTGCTTCGGGGCGGGGCCGCCGCCTTGCGCTTCTCGCGCCAGGTCCGCCTGACGTCCCCCGGTCTCGGCGGTGCCCGGGGTTCCGGTCGTGTCGGTCGTGCGCGGCGTCGTCTCGGTCGCGGGCTGGTTCGTGTTGGGCGCCGACGTCCCCGTCGCGGACGTTCCCGTGGTCGACGCTCCGGTCGTCTGCGTGGAGCCCGCCCTGTCCGCGCGGGAGCAAGCGAGGAGCATCAACGTTCCCAGAACCAGGGTGGCATTCCTCATCATCTCTGTACCTTCCGTGAACGTCGCGTTCACGCCTCGTTGGCAAGCGTTGTGTGACCTTCGAAGCGCTCGTGCGAGCGCAGCGATGCGAGCAGCGAATCGCTCGCCGACAGCGCCGAGTCGATCTGGCGGGAGTGATCGGCGGCACGCGTGCGCACGGACCGGATCGCCTGGTGGAGCGTCTCGATGACGGGACCGAACGCCGGCTGAGCCGTTTCGTCGTCGAGCCGCAGCCGCGCCTCGCGCACCTTCGCGATCGCGTCCTCGAGCATGTCCTCGGCGGGCGCGAACTTTCCGCGATCGGCGAGCCGCTCCGCCGCGCGGATCTCTGCGCGCGCGGTCAGGACGCGGATGCTGCCCTCGATGTAGAGCACGCGTTTCGCGAGCGCTTCTTGCGCCGCCGGCGCACCGCGCGTGACGCCGGCGTCCAGATCCGCGAGCGCGATCTCGGCGTCGTGCTTCATCTCGCCGAGCTCGCGCGCGACTGCGTCGATCGCGTCGTGGACCACCGCGGCCGCGTCGATGCGCAACGCCGCGAGCCGGCGGTCGGCGCGCGTCACCCTCGCGAGACACTCCTCGAACCGCCGCCGCGTCGCGCGCCGTAGCTCGTCGATCATCACCTCGTGCCCGTCCCGCACCGCATCGACGTGCCCCTGCCCACCGGACCGCCAGTACGCGATCGTCGCGAGGACCACGCTGGCGACGGAGAGGAACAGGGACAGGGGGAGCCAGGGGCTCGAGGTGGTTTCCATGAGCTCTGCCGCGCACAAGCATCGACCGTTCCACGTGTGGGATGCCGCAGCGGACGGAGGTTCTCCTCGCGAAGTCACCGCCGCAGGCTCGGTAGAACGAGGCATCGTGCGGTTCGCAAAAGCCGCTTCTCGCCGAACGCGAAACGCACTGCTTCAGGGAGTCGCGGAACAAACAAATCGAACGGCTGTCTCGAGCGTTCCATGGACATGCATCGCCTGTTCGCCTGCGCCGCGCTTGCCTTGGGACTCTCCGCCAGCGCACCTGCCCTCGCCGACCGATCGGTCATCACCGTCACGCCGGAAGGCCACGACCTGAAGGTCGTCGTGCACGGCGTCACCGACTACTGCACGACCAACGCGCACACCGAGGTCGTGCGTCGAGGCGACACGATCCGCATCGTCCGCGATCGTCCGACGCGCGTATCCCGCTGCATGGACCGCCGCGACGTCACGATCGTCGTCCACGACGTTCCGGCCGGCACGTACAAGGTCAGCTACGAGCAGATCCCGCTGATCGCACCGGCGCGCGCGATGACGATCGCGACGGCGACGGCGACGGTGCTCTAGGCGACGAGCAGGAGCTGCCGTCCGAGGTCGCCGGGCCGCAGACACCACGCGGGCTGGCGATCGCGGATGACCGACACCTGCGCATGCACGAGCGGCGGGAACGTCGTCCTCCCGACGAGGAACGCGCCGAGGCTCGACAGCGAAGGCTCGTCGCCGACGACCACGATCGAGGATCCGCGCGCGAGCAGCAGCGGAGCGACGACCTGCGGCGGCACGTTGTTCGAGAGCGCGGGCAACACCTCGATCACGCCGACGTAGTCGACGCGATCCGCGAAGAGCTCGGCGGTCTGCATCGCGGCGGGCAGCGGGCTCGTGACGAAGCGATCGAAGCTCGGCTCCTCGGTGAGCCGCAGCTTGTTGCCGAGCGCGCGGATGATCTGTCGCCCTTCGGCCGTGAGATGACGGAGCGGATCGGACTGCGCGCCGTCATCGACCGCGCCCTTCTCGATGGTGAGGGACGAGCGAACGAGGAAGATGTCCATCGGCGTGGCGAGGACTGTACGCGACGTCGCCCGCCGCCGGCTGGTCCGAGCCCGATCCAGCAGGAGGACCGGCAGGAACGAGCTTGGGCGATCACCTCCGTGGAAATCCCAAGGAAGATCATCGGGCCGAGCGGTGTGGGAGTGTGGGTGTTTGTGGCACGAGCCGTGCCCCTCGACACGGGATGCGCAGCTTTCTCCGCCCCGCGGGTCTCTTCGTCGCCGCCTTTTCGGTCGCCCTCGCCGCGTGCAGCAGCGCACCGGAAGAGGACGCCGCGGCCGACGAAGGCGAGATCGTCCAGGCCTCCGCGACGCCGAAGCTGTGCGCGGCCGTCCGTGGCAACGGCGAATCGATCCTGACGCACTTCGCGTCGCTCTCGCGCATCGTCGAGCACTACGGCGTGGTCGACGGGATGGCCGGCGGCAGCTCGGGCAGCATCACGACGTTCACGTACGAGAGCATCCTGAAGAACAGCGTGATGCATCGTTGCGGCACGAAGCGCTGCTCGGCCGACGCCGATGCCGCGCGTGTGGCGCTCGCGCTGAAGAGCGTGCAGGGCTACGCGAACGTGGTCGGCGACTCCGAGGAGGCGCTCTCGATCAAGGGCCTCGCCGGCGCGGCCGCGAAGCTCCAGGCCGACTATGCCGCGAAGGGCATCGGCGCGCTCGGCTCGGCGGAGAGCGCCGAGGCTGCGAAGCGTCTGAAGGAAGTGCTGAGCGTCCCCGAGGTCCGCGCGATCGTGAACCCCGAGGTCTTCGCGATGCTCGCGGACGTGCCGCATCTCGCGTTCAACGTGAACGAGATCAAGACGTCGATCTCGCAGCTCGGTGCGTTCTCGGTCGACGACAACCGCCTCTTCTTCCGCACGGGCGTGCTGGCGTGGCCGGCGCTCGCGGCGCTGTTCGGTCGCGTCGGCGACTTCTATGCGGGCTACGGCCCTGCCGACAAGCCGGGCATGAGCGCGTGGCTCGATGCGTGCGCGGACAGCACGCGCGACAAGCCGTGGCCTTTGGCGGCGGAGGTCGCGATCCCGAGCGGCGGCACGTGCGGCAGCGCGTTCGAGGCGCTCGTGAAGGACTATCGCGGGAAGGCGCGCGCCGCCGAGGGCACGTACGCCTCGCGCATCGACGAGCGCGTGGGCGACCCGAAGTCTCCGCTGCACAAGCTCGTGTCGACGGCGGTGCTCGAGCGCGACGCGGTCACGAAGTACAAGGCCGCACGCGCGCGCTACGTCACGGGCGAGCTCCCGACGGGCAGCATCCCGTTCGATCCGGCGTTCGCGGACGTGAACTTCGGCTACTGGGGCAGCGACGCGGACCTCGCGAAGGTCCAGGAGAACGAGTCGCGCTTCGAGGACCTGAAGACGAAGAAGCTCTCGTCGCTCGGCAACGCGCCCTGGCGCGAGATCCTCGCGGCGTCTCCGGCGGAGCCGGGCCTGTCGCGCTTCGTCGAGCTGTCGGACGGTCGCTTCTCCGCCGGCGGCTGGAGCGATCTCGCTCCGGCGCTGGTCCTGAAGAACCTCGGCTGCGAGCACGTCGTGTACGTGACGCGCGAAGGCGACGAGTCCGGCTTCGCGACGAAGATCGCGAAGAACGCCGGCATGTCCGAGTCCGACTGGAAGAACCTGTACGATCTCTCGAACGAGAACAGCAGCTACGCGCGTTCGGTCGCCGCCGCGGACGCGGTGTGGTGCACCAACTGGAACGCTTTCACGGACGCGCAGATGTCCGCCGAGGTCCTCGACGCCTGGAACGCCCCGCTCGAGACCCGCGCATCGTTCGCGAGCGCGCGCGTCCTCCGTCCGTACTCGGGCACGACACCGCGCTCGGGCAAGCCGGGCTGCACGCCGGGCGTGAGCGGCGGCGCGACGTTCCCGCAGTGACCGCGCGGGCGCACCTCGATCGTCAGGTGACCGAACGACTTGCGCGACCGCGCCCGCCTTCGGTCCTCCGTTCCCAAGGTCCTTAGACCACCAAATTGGTGGGCTGACGAGTTGCGCAATCCACGGCAACGGCGCCGTCAGCACCCCGTGCCCAGCGCGCGCTCGAGCTCGCCGAACGGATCGAGCACTGCGCGCACCGTGCCGCGCAGCGCCGGCGACTTGATACCGAGCGCCGACGTCCAGCCGACGTAGCGCGCCTCGCCGAGCAGCATGCCGGCGAGCGGCGTGTACACGAGGTCGAGCGCGGACGGCCGCACGCCGTTGGCTTCGAAGCCGTACTCCCAGAGCGTCGAGCTCGCCGCCGCGAATGCGAGCGCGCCGTACCACGGCACGTGACACGTGCGCGCGCGCATGTAGAGCTCGCTGCCGAACAGGCCGTGGCCGATCGTGTTCACGTACCAGGGATCGCCGTCCCACTCGAAGGCGCCCCGCGACGTGTCGAAGATCGGCGGCTTCGTGAACGCCTCGCCGTAGTGCGCCGCGAAGAGCGAAGAGCGCGCGAACGGGTCGGGCCAGATGACCGCCTCGCTGACGCGCATCACCGTCATGAGCGTCACGACGTGCGCGATCGGCACGATCAGATCGGGATGCGGCTCCGGCTGCGCCTCCGCTTGCGGCTGCCGCTCCGGCTGCGGCTGCGCCTGCGCCGCGGGCTCCGCTGAGGCGACCTGCGCCAGGGAGAAGACGATGGCCGCAGGCGTCACCCCATTAACTTGCCGGAATTATGCCGCGAGGGATAGCTGGTGGCAGGCTCGCGCGAGGAGGCAAAAACGTGAGACTCGGGATCGACTTCGGAACGACGCGAACGGTGGTCGCCTGCGCGGACCGCGGCAATTACCCCGTCCTCAGCTTCGTCGACGACGCCGGTGACGCGCACGACTTCTTCCCGTCCGTCGTCGCCGAACGCGCGGGCGAGCTGCGCTTCGGATTCGACGCCCTCGCCGCTGCGACCGCCGACCCCTCGTTCACCGCGGTCCGATCGTTCAAGCGCCTCCTCGCCGACGCGCACGCCGGGCCCGGCAAGACCGTCACGATCGGCGGCACGACCATCGCCATCGACGAGCTCGTCACGCGGTTTCTCGCCGCGACGAAGGACGCCATCCTCACGCGGTCGAACCTCCCCGCCGAGCTGCGCGAAGAAGGCGTCTCGAACGAAGACGCGATCCGCTCGGTCGTCGCCGTCCCCGCGAATGCGTCCGGTGCGCAGCGCTTCGTCACGCTCGACGCCTTCCGCCGCGCCGGCTTCCACCCGATCGCGATGTTGAACGAGCCGTCCGCCGCAGGCTTCGAGTTCACGCATCGCCACCGCGACACGCTCACGTCGCGCCGCGATCACGTCGTCGTCTACGACCTCGGCGGCGGCACGTTCGACGCATCGCTCGTTCGGATGCGCGGGCGAAGCCACGAGGTGCTCGCCACGGCCGGCGTGAACCAGCTCGGCGGCGACGACTTCGACGATGTGCTCGTCGACCTCGTCCTCGCACGTGCGGGCCTCACGCGCGGCGCCCTCGAACGAGGCGCGCTCGACCGCCTCGTCGATCAGTGTCGCGATGCGAAGGAGCGCCTCAACCCGAGCTCGCGCAAGATCTCGATCGACGTCGAGCTCGCGCTCGGCGCGCTCGCGAACGCCCCGGAGATCGTCGTCCCCGTCGCCGAGTTCTACGAGGCGTGCATGCCGCTCGTCGAACGCGCGATCGAAGCGATGATCCCGGTCATGTCCCGCCTCGAAGGCGCCGCGCCGCACGGCGACGACGTCGAGACCGCGCTCTCTGACATCGCAGGGATCTACGTCGTCGGCGGCGCGAGCGAGCTGCCGATCGTCGCGCGTGCGCTGCGGCAGCGCTTCGGACGTCGCGTCCATCGGTCGCCGTATCCGTCGGCCGCGATCGCGATCGGGCTCGCGATCGCCTGCGACGAGAGCGCCGGTTTCGAGCTATCGGACCGATTTTCGCGGACGTTCGGCGTGTTCCGCGAGAGCCGCGCCGGCGAGGAGATCACCTTCGACCCGATCTTCACGAGCGACACCGCGCTGCCGGCACGCGCTGGCGAGCCGCTCCGCTGTCGCCGCGACTACCGAGCCGCGCACAACGTCGGTCACTTCCGGTTCTTCGAGTGCAACGCCGTCGGCGACGACGGTCGACCCCGCGGCGACATGATGATGTCCGGCGACGTCCTCTTTCCGTTCGACCCCGAGCTCGCGCGCGCTGCCGACCTCACGGGCGTGCCGGTCGAGCGGATCGCGTCGCGGGCAGGCGGGCCTCGCATCGAGGAGGAATACTCTCTCGACGAGCACGGGATCGTGGCGATCACGATCAAGAACCTCGATGCCGGCATCGAGCGCGTGTACCGCCTCGGCTCCGCCGGCTAGGGGACAGCTCCAGTCACGTTCATTCCGCGAACATCCGTATGCCGTTCGCCGCTGCGAACGACATGCGATGTGCGGTGGCCCAATCGGGATGCCGCACGAGCACGTGCCCGTCGGAGAGGAGCGTGTGCTTCCAGTTCCGGCGCGGCGTGCCCGGCCGCAGGAGCTTCTCTTCGACGACGGCATCTCCACAGATGCGGAGCCACTCGGAGAGCCCCTCGATCCGCGTGATCTTGCCCTGACCGACTGCGCGCTTGAAGACGATGCCTGCGTTGTACTTGCGCGGCGCGTTCGCCTCGAACTTCCCCCAGCACGAAACGCGCGCCCACTCGCGGAAGAGATCGATGTCGCTCGTGTAGTTCATCTGATCGACGATGTGCGCGCCGCCCGGACGGCAGCCGATCTCGCCGAACACCGCTTCGCCCTTCGGCGTGAGGAACCACTCCATGTGCGTGAAGCCGTCGCCCATGCCGAGCGCGGTGAGCACCTTGCGCCCGAGCGCGACGCCGCCCTGCAGCTTGTGCTGGTGCATGTCGCGCACGGTGATGATGACGGGGCTGCACGACTCGACGGAGCGCATCTCGAGCGGCTTCGGAAGGTACGCCGCGACGTTCTCGTAAGCCGGCTTGCCGCCGATGCACACCGTGTCGAACGTGAACTCCTCGCCGTCGATGTACTCCTCGCAGCTCGCCTCGCCGACGCCGCGCATCTTCTCGAGGATGTCGTCGAGCTCGCTCGCGTCCTCGGCCTTGTACGTGTTCGCGCTCCCGGCGCCGGCGATCGGCTTCACAATGAGCGGGTAGCCGAAGTCCTCGGCGGCGGCGCGCGTCTCGGTCTCGGTCCGCACGCGACGCGAGCGCGGCACGCGCAGGCCGGCGGCCGCGACGCGCTCCTTCATGAGCTGCTTGTCGCGGAAGCCCTTCACGGTATCGGACGACATCCCGGGCATCCGCCAGCGTTCGCGGAGGCGCGCCGCGAGGATCACCAGCGGCTCCCAGTTCGCGAGCACGCGATCGATGCTCTTGCCACGGAGCCAGGCGGTGACGCGATCCATCACGTCGTCCTCGTCCATGATGCGCGGCACGGTGAGGTAGTCGTGCAGATACGGCTTCACCTTCGCGGGCAGGGCCTCGCGCGGCGTGTCGCCGACGCCGTACACCGTCGCGCCGACCTCGGCGAGGCCGCGCGTGTACTCGATCATCTCGGGCGGATAGATGGGCGCAAGGAAGACGACCCGCATTTCGCGGTGGTTTCTCTACCACGCCCGCGACGCCGCAGAGGTGGTCTAGGCGACTTTCGGGAGCCTGTGCCATGTGCTTTTGCACATGGACTAGCGGAAATGTCCAAACCGGACCTTTTGCTCAGACCACCCTTGGCGCACGCTCCAGGTCATGAGCACGCCGCTGACGTTCGTTGGTCGTCATGTCCGCCTCGAGCCACTCGAGCTCGATCATGCCCCGGCGCTGCTCGCGGCGGCGAACGAATCGAGGGCGACGTACACGTTCACGCTCATGCCACGGGTCCTGGCGGGGATGGAGGCGTACGTGCTCGCCGCGCTCGCCGAGCAGGAGCGGGGCGAGTCGATCCCGTTCGTCGTGAAGGACGCCACGGGCGCGATCGTCGGTAGCACGCGGTTCATGTGCATCGAGCGCTGGACGTGGCCGGCGGACTTGCCGCCGCCGCCGCCGGTGCCCGACGGCCCGGACGCCGTCGAGATCGGGTTCACGTGGTACGCCGAGCGCGTGCAGCGCACGGCGCTCAACACCGAAGCGAAGCTCCTCTTGTGCACGCACGCCTTCGAGCGCTGGCGCGTTCGCCGCGTCACGTGGAAGACCGACTCGCGCAACGAGCGCTCGCGTGCGGCGATCCTGCGGCTCGGCGCAACGCTCGACGGCGTCCTCCGGGCGCATCGCGCAGGCGCCGACAACCAGGTGCGGTCGACGGCGTTCTTCTCGATGCTCGCCGAGGAGTGGCCCGAGGCGCGGCGCGCCCTGATCCGGCGCCTCGAGCGTGGGCGTTGACGCGGCGGCGACTCTTGACGACGCTGCGCGGCTTCGATGCCCCGCAACATCATCTTCGTCGCGCCTTTTCCGATCGAGACCACGATGCGCTTCGCGCGCGCAGCGTCGACGCTCGACGACGTCCGTCTCCTCGGCATCGTCCACACGCCGCCCGATCAGGGGAGTGACGATGGCCGCATGTTCCACGACGTCATCCGCGTCACCGATCCGCTGAGCGGTCAGGACGTGCTCGACGGCGTCGAGGTCCTGAAGCGGCGGCACGGCCAGCCGCATCGGATCATCGGTATCCTCGAGCCGTTGATGGTGCAGATGGCGCAGGCGCGCGAGCGCTTCGGCGTGAAGGGCACGTCGGCGAAGACCGCCGAGCTGTTCCGCGACAAGGCGACGATGAAGGACGCATTGCGCGCGGCGGGTCTGCCGGTCGCTCGCCATCGTCTCGTGACGAGCGAGGAAGACGGGCGTGCGTTCGCCCGCGAGGTCGGTTTCCCGATGGTGCTGAAGCCGCCGGCGGGCATGGGCGCGAAGGCGACGTTCCGCGTCAGCTCCGAGGAAGGTCTGCTCCGTGCGATCACCGGCATGCGCGTCGGCCCGAGCTCACCGGTCCTCGCCGAGGAGTTCCTGCGCGGTCGCGAGTTCTCGATGGAGACCGTGAC
>JAQBQJ010000048.1 GCA_028287065.1 Labilithrix sp.
CGTAGCTTAAGCGAGCCGACTAGTTCGTGCAGGGACCGCGCAGGCGTCGACCGACGGCGGCCCGCCGGGCTCCGGCCTTTCGTTCGCCCGCGACGATCTGCGGTTCGCCACTGCACCGACATGAACAGCGCCTTCGCGGCGTTCTATGCGGTGGTCGTAAAATCGACGACGCGGGGATCCATAGCGAGGCCGATGTTTACGCGGCCGGCCCGCCGGTTGCGAACACGACCGCGAGCCCGAAGGCTCTCGCTCCTGCGGCGACGGGTGGGTCTCCACGATGTCACTCGGAAACTCCAATGAAGAGCCCACGCATCTTGTCATGGTCCGGTGAGGTTTCGGATCTTCGCCCAGTGCAAGATGTTGGGGCAGGCCGGACGCGTTCGTCGGTTTTCGGGGCCGTCACGACCGTCTCTCGTTCATCGTACGCCCGAGAGACCCGAACCTCGCCCGTGTCGAGGTCGAGATCTTTCACGCGCACGCCGATTCCGATCTACGAGGCGTTCGCAACGCCGCTAGAGGAGCAGCACACGCGTCGCGCGTACTACCTCGGGGCTACGCCCGCTCGGAAAGCGTGCCCTGCGCCGTGGCCGACCAGTCAAATTCACCGAGCGGGGATCCCCACCTCCGATACCCTCCCGACACATGTCGGAAGGCCGAACGATCGCCGCGCGCCTCCCGGTCCCCGCGCACGTCGAACGCAGGTGAATCGCGCTCGCAATGCTCGACGCCCTCCTCTCGCCGGACTGGGAGTACCGCTACTACTCGTTCAATCGTCGCTGGAGCGCGGAGTCGGGCACGCGCATGTGATCGATGCGCAACGGCTCGGCATATCCGAACGCATGCGGCTTGGCAGGCCAGAACACGTTGTCGAAGAGCATGACGACCTTCTCGAAGTCGCCGACGCCGAGCGAATCGATGGCGTCTTGCTTCGACTCGGGGAGCGCGGGCTCGAAGGCAATCGATCCCGCGCGGAGGACGCCGACGGGCAACGTCACGATGACAGCGGCTACGTCGTAGGTGCCGGCGCTGGTCTCGACAGTGACGCCCGCGTCCGTCGTGCTGACTCGATGACAGACCTCGCCGAGCCGGATGTCGAGGCCCTTGGCGAGCGCTGCGATGATGCGGTCGTAGCCGCCGCTCACGAAGCGGTCGTTCTCCTTGTGAGGGAGCTTGTCGTCGTCGCTGAACTCCCATGCCGAGATGTCACTGACGTCGGCAGCATATTCATTTTCGATATAGAAGCCGCGTAGCCAATTCGCGAGTCTCACGCGGGCCGCTCCGATAAACGTGGCATTCACGAGGGGGGTAAGGAGGGCGCCGATGGACGCCGCGGCCCCGGCCGCGCGAATCTGACGCGCGACCTTGTCGAGGATCGTCTCGTATTCTTCCTCGATGCCGTCGCGTTCTGCCTTCGACAATTTGCCTCGTTCGGCGTCGTAGAGGGCGAGCTCGTCCCAGTTGGTCCGGCGCGTCTCGACGCCTGCCTTCGCGAGCAGGCCGACGAGCGGATTGGATGCGTCCGCATAGTGCACCCATGCCGCGCCGAGATCGAAGGGCGTGCCGAGCGATCGATCGGTGCACATGCGACCGCCGATTCGATCACGCGCTTCGAGGACGCGCACGTTCGTGAAGCCTCGTTCCTTCAGTCTTCGCGCCGCGGCCAGGCCGCTGATTCCCGCGCCGAGGACGACGATCGGTGCACCGTGCGGCAACCGGCTCGCCGTCGCGGCGGCGCTTGCCGAATCGGCGTCGTCCGAGCTCGATGCTCCGCCCAAGGCTCATTTGGTGGTGACTCGCCTCACGTCGACTGCCGCGCCAGAGGGCCGCCGGCGGCCTTCGACAGGTCAATCGCCGCCCACCGTGTCGCGCAGCATCGCGTCGAGCGAGGTCGCGCGGACGCCGAGGATGCGCTCGGTCTCGCTCGCGTCGAGCACGCACGGGCGATCGAAGAGATACGCCATCTCGACAATCTCGCGCATGATCGAGTCGACCCTCCCGATCGCCTCGAGCTCTTCGCGGGACATGCGGGTCAGCTTGGGAGGCGGCGCCCCGGCAAGCTCGCAGAGACGCGTCGCGACCTCGCGCACCGACGCGTGCCGCGAGGGTACATGGAAGGCGCGGCCCCAGCTCGCCTCGCTGCGCGCTGCGGCGACGAGCGTACGCGCGACGTCTTCGGTGAACGACCACGCATGCGGCGCATCGAGATCGGCCGGCATGCTCGCGGCCTCGCCGGCGCGGAGGCGCGGAGCGGCGAGAAGCGTGAAGAGCGATCCCGCTCCGTGGCCGAGGTAGTCGCCGCCGCGTACCTCCGTGACCTTCACCTTGCTCGCGCGTGCGCGCTGCCACATCTCGGCGCGGACGCGACCCTTCACGGTCGTCGGCGCGAGCGGCAGCGATTCGGTGAGTGGGCTCGGCGCCCCTTCGCCATAGACATAGACGTTGCTGACCATCGCGACGCGCGCGCCGGAACGTTCGGCCGCGGCGACGACGGCATCGGAGATCGGCGGAAACTCGGCCGGCCACCGGTCGTACGCCGGCATCGCGCACATGAAGATGGTCGTCGCTGCCTCGCTCGCTGCCGTGAGCGCATCTACATGAGTAGCGTCGAGAGCGAGTCTCTCGATGTTCGGATGCTGGCTCGCGCCGGCGCGTCGCGCGACAAGCCGAACATCGTCTCCCTGGTCCGCGAGGATCCGTGCGGTTGCGCTTCCGGTGGGCCCAGCGCCCACGATGACTTGTCTCGCCATGGCTGTCTCCTTTTGCTGTCGCCCGCCAACATGCCTCGTGACACCTGTTCCGGTCGCGCACGGACCGCCAAATCGATGCGCACGTTCTGCTGCCTCCGTTCCGCGCGGCCGGAGCAAGGAGTAGCCTTTTCGAAATGATCCAGGCCGTGCCGAACAGCTCCTGGCCCCCTCGCGGCGTCCACCTCGCGTGGCGTACGAACGACGCCGGACGCATCGTGCTCCCTCCCGTGCTCGAGCATCGTGTGAATGTCCACGGCAGTGAGCGGACGCCTTCCTCCTGCCCCGCCAGCGGCTTCCGCTACGTACGCGAGCGCGGCGATGTCGATGTCACTCCCTCAGGCGAGACGAGCGCGCACGACGCGGAGGTGCCGAGCCGCACCCTCGAGCTCCGCATCTCGCCCGGTCTCCTCGAACGGGTCGCCGACGAGCTCGGCACGCCGCGCGAGCGTGCCGGGCTCGCGTCACGCAAGCTCGTTCGCGACGCGCGTCTGGCGCATATTGCGTGGGCGCTCGAAGAAGAAAGTCGCTCACCCGCGCCGCTCGGAGCACTCTACATCGACAGCCTCGGCGTCGCGCTCGCGGTCCACCTGCTCGGGCAGCACTCCGCCGTGCGGAATGCGAAAGAGCCATCGGGCCTCGACGCGCTGCAGCTCCAGCGCGTCATCGACTACGTCGAAGCGCACCTCGACACGGCGCTTTCGCTCGCGACCCTTGCGCGCGTCGCGGGCGTGAGCAGCGCCCATCTTCGCCATTGGTTCAAGGCAAAGATGGGTCTTCCCGTCCACCGCTACGTCGTGCACCGTCGCGTCGAGCGCGCGCGTGTGCTGCTCCTCCAGCGCACGATGCCCGCGAGCGAGGTCGCCTTGGCAGCAGGCTTCGCGCACCAGACGCACATGGCGCGATGGCTCCGTCGCGAGCTCGGCGTGACGCCGCGCGAGCTGGTGCGCCGCCATCACTTCCCCGACTCGCGTTGCGCGTAGTATCCGGCGTACTGCTTCCGCAGGACGTTCTTCTGGAGCTTGCCGGTCGACGTCATGGGGAGTGCATCGACCACGATGACCGCCTTGGGCACCTTGAACGAAGCGAGTCGGCCCTTCAGCCGTGCGATCACGTCCAGGGGCTCGATCGGCTTCCCGGACGCGCCACCGCGACCACCGCGATCGCCTCGAGCCAGTGCTCGTGCGGAAGGCCGATGACTACCGCCTGCGCGATCTCCGGCGATACTTCGTAGACGAGCTTCTCGACCTCGATCGACGCCACGTTCTCGCCGCCGGTCTTGATGACGTCCTTCGAGCGGTCCTCGAAGCAGAGCATCCCGTCTTCGCCCATGTGACCGGTGTCTCCGGAGTGGAACCAGCCATGGCGGAAGGCCTCGTTGGTCGAGGCCTCGTCATCGAGATAGCGCTCCACGACGTGCGGGCGAACAGGAAACCGAGATCAGTCGCAATTCGCGATCGGTTCACCGAACATCGCGCGGTTCGCACAATCGCGGACTCGGTGAAGATACTCCTCTTCAGGGAGGAGGACCTTGATCCCGAGTGACCATTTGTGACCGTTGACCAAGACTGCTTGATGCGGATCGAGCGACCGCTCGAGCGCGCGAAGCTTGTCCTCGTGAATGCCTGCGACGCGATGCTTGTACACGCCAGGAATGACTCCGTCTGGCGCCGCGGCCGCGGCGGGCGGCGAAGGGACGTCGCTCGGCCAGGCGAGCGGTTTCATGCTGGAGTATTCGAAGGCGCCGAGCATCACTTCGATGAGCTCGGGGCTCCACGTTTCCGTTTTCGTAGGCGAGAAGTCGGCGAGAAGCTTGCGCGCGTCGACGAAAGCCCGCGGTGGCGGTGCCGACGGCATCGCCGTCGGCAGTCCTTCGGGAGTCATTCCGTACATGCTGATGGATCGCCAATACGCGCCCGTACGATAGAGGATGGTCGTCGTGGGGCCGTCGCTGCAGTGACAAATGTCGGTGTAAGATGCAATATTGTCGACGCCCGTCGCGCGGACCCGCTCGAGAAGGTGGGCGACGTCATCGCGCCCGAGGTGCGCGACGAGCCGTTCCGCGGGTGCTCGCGGGCGCGGCCGAAACAGGATCGAGAGACCGTCTTCGTAGATCGTGATGCGCGGCACGTCCGAGCCCATCACCATCAGCCATGGATCGATGTCGTAGAGCACGAGGATGGGCTTGTGGACGAGCGCTTCGAGGCCGCCGACCTTGAACGAGCCGGCGGTCGGCTCGAGCGCCGGCTTCTTCCCACACCCAGCGAGGGACAGGAGCACACAGATGCCAAGAGCGCGGGCGAAAGCGATGACGCGGCTCCCCACCGCCCGCATTTTGACCCATACGATGCGCACGTACAAGGCGACGCTCGGTGAGATCAGATCACTCCGGTCGCCTTCGAATCGGTTGATCGCGCCAGTCATGCCGTTCGTTCCGATGACGAAGGCAGTCCGGAGAACCTCGCTACGCCGTCTCGCGCGGCGTGCTCGCGGTCGGTGCCGACGCTGGCCGGAGCTGACGCGGCGTCTTTCCCGTCCAGCGTTTGAAGGCCTTGAGGAACGCGTTGACCTCCGTGTAGCCGAGCCGAAACGCGACCTCTCCCAGCGGAAGCCTCGGGTCGGCGACGTACACGCGGGCGAGCCCTTCGCGCACGGTGTCGAGCTCCTGCTGGAAGCTGGTCCCGCTCCGCTGGAGTTGGCGTTGCAAGGTGCGCGGCGCGCATGCCATCGCGCGAGCGATGTGGCGCACCTCGGGGGTGCCGTTCGCGAGCGCGGCGTGGACTGCGTCGTGCAGCCTGCGCAAGAAGTCATCGGCGATCGGCAGCCGGGCGAGCGCCTGCTCGGCTTGCGCCTGGAGCACGTTGTAGAGCGGTGGATCGTTCGTTCGCACCGGAAGATCGAGGACCTCGGCGTCCATCACGATCCCGTTGCCGCCCGCGCCGAACCGCAGCGCGGGCCCGAAGGTCTCGACGAGCTCGGACAGATCCGCCGGCGCTTCGTGGGCGAACCAGGCGCGCCGGGCGCGGATGGGAGTCGCCGTGAAGATCCGCGCCTGCTGCATGAACATGGTCAGAAAGAACTCGTTGCCGTGCCTCCCGACGCACAGCGGGTGCCCGGGGATCTTGTGCTCGATCGTCACCTCGCTCCCGCGGCGCTCCACGGTGATGAGGATGAGCTCGGTGAGCAGCGACGTGTAGCGCGTCAGGCGGCCGAGCACCTCGCCCATCGTCGGCGCGCTCCGGCAACAGAACTCGACGAGGCCGAACGAGCCGCGCCGCAGCTGCGTCGCGACGTGGATCCCGAGGAACGGATCGGAGACCAGCTGCTCGGCTGCCTCGTAGAACGCGCGCAGCGTCGAGAGCGAGACGGTGACCTCGGCATCGTGCTCCGCGGTCGGGGGTAACCCGAACGCGCCGATCAGCGCGGCGGGGTCGGCGCCACGCGCGCGCACGTACGAGAGCGTCGGCCCAACGACCTGCGACCGCATGCGCGGGTCTGCGCTGGAGGGGGAAGCCATGGGCCGCCAGCCTAGTGGCAGACGCGCGCCGCGCCACCCTGGCGTCGACACGAACGGCCGCGAAAAAAGCCCGTCGGCGACGCCGCGAGGTTGGCGCGAACGGAAGGTGATTTGGCGCGCTCGCACCTCGACGATCCCGCTTTGGTTGGGCACAACAACACCTGCAACACACACACGACACGACAGCCCACCACCTTGGCTTCGCGCCGCTGCCTGCTGCGCTGCGCGAGCGAGGTCACTCCAGCGAGGACGAACCCGATGACGATCGCCAGAAACGCTACGTGGTTGTGCGCCCTGCCGCTGATGCTCGCGCTGGGGTGCGCGTCTCCGGACGCGAGCTCCGACGAGACGACCTCCGACCTGTCGCTCGGGCATGCCGTGCTCGGCAACGAGCCGCAGGGCACCGCCACGCGCTACCCCCTCGTGCTGGCGAGCGGCTTCGCGACGTCGCCCAGCTTCAACAACTTCACGGGCGTGGCCGAGGCCTTTCGCGCCGACGGCCACACCGTCACGGTGGCCGATCTGCCCCCCTTCGACTCGACCGCGGTGCGCGGCGCGGCGCTGGCCAAGCAGATCGACGCGGCGCTCGCGGCGTCCGGCGCGCACAAGGTCAACATCATCGCGCACTCCTCGGGCGGAACGGACGCGCGCGAGGTCATCAGCAAGCTCGGGTACGGCGATCGGGTGGCCTCGCTCACCACCATCTCGACGGCGCACCAGGGAACACCGCTCGCCGACCATCTCCTCGACGCGGTGGGCGGCGTCTCGGACGAGACGCTGGACACCGTCGCGGCGCTCGTCGGCAAGACCTTCAGCGACGTCGCGGGCGACAGCCGCCTCCGTGCCGGCTTCGCCTCGATGGCCGAGCGCAACGCCGCGGCGTTCAATGCCGCGCACCCGGACGACGCTCGCGTCTACTACCAGTCCTGGGCGGGTGTGGCCGGGCTCGGCGGTTTCATCCGCGCGGGTGACGACGACGCCTGCGAGCACAAGCGCTTCGGTGGGGCCCGCGAGTCGGGCGTCGTGCACCTCGCGCTCGTCCCGATGGCGCTCATGCTGGGCGACCGGCCGCAGGACTCGCTCGTGCCCGTCGCGAGCGCGAAGCACGGCGTCTTCCGCGGCTGCATTCCGGCCGATCACCTCGACGAGGTGGCGGGCGGACCGTTCGCGTCGAAGGTCAATGCCGTGACGGGGTTCGATCGCGTCCGCTTCTATCGCCTGCTCGCGTTCGAGCTGGCGGCGAAGGGCTTCTGAGCTGGTCTTCGGATCTCGTTCCCCCTGGAGGTTTCGTCATGAAGATTCGAGAATGGGCTGCGACGGCTCTTCTTCTCACGTCAGCGTTCACGTTGCCGGCGTGCGGCGGCGGCACGGACGGCGACGGCGGCGCGGGGGCGAGTGAGCTCGCCGTGACGCAGAGGGGTGCCGACGCCAGGATCGACCCTGCGATGGTCGGTACCTTCCACTACGAGCCGCTGGGCGCCCCTTCCACTCCGCCACATATCCTGCTTCGGCCCAATCCCCTCTTCAAGAGCGACGAGACCAGGGAGGAACAGCTCGGCAAGATCCAGCTGAAGGCGGACGGAACG